>JAUWBI010000034.1 GCA_030601745.1 Phycisphaerae bacterium | reverse complement strand
ATAAGTATATGCATATATACTTATGGACTGCTTTAAGAATCGTGGTTTTTGAAAGAGGGCTTTATGGTTTTTGTACAGAGATATAAGTATATGCATATATACTTATGGACTGCTTTAAGAATCGTGGTTTTTGAAAGAGGGCTTTGTGGTTTTTGTACAGGTATATAAGTATATGCGTATATACTTATGGAGCGCTTTAAGAATCATGGTTTTTTGAATTAGGGATTTGAGGTAGAGATTTTTTTTTGCCGCGGGGACAGGCGAGGACGTAGAGTTTATTAAATTTAACCACGAAGACACGAATTGCAATCGGAAATACGAAATCCGAATATCGAAATCCGAGACAAATTCAAATTACCAAAATCCAAAATTCAAAACAAAGGCGTAGCCACAAATGGGCACGAATAAACACGAATAATTTTAGCCCGGATATTTCACGGGATTTTGGCAGGTTCTGCCTGGCCTTTATGTTACGGCCTTTTTGCTGTGTTTTTCATTGCATATTTAGTGCCGAAGGTGCACTGTGGGCGGGCCTGAAAAAAAGATTTTTTGCTTGAAATGTGGCGAAAATCTGATATTCTATCTTTTATGGGTTTTCTGGCTATCCGGGAGGTGGGTGGATAGCTAAAAGCGGCACTTTTAGCACCCATCCCCTTGAATTGCCAAAGAACCGCGAAGCTTTACAATGCGCAAATCGCAAAAATAGGCACTTTTTTCAGGAGACAAAAAATGGATAATTTAAGCAAAACTTTCGGCAAATTAACAATCCCGTTACTTGTATTGCTCACCATTAGCTTTTCCGCCTTACCGGCCCAGGCCAAATACGGCGGGGGTACGGGAGAGCCGAATGACCCATATTTAATCGCCACTGCTGAGGATTTAAACTCCATCAGCCTTGACCCCAACGACTGGGATAAACATTTCAAAATGACCGCTGATATCAACATGGCTGGCTATACTTACACTACCGCACTAATCGCGCCAGATACCGATAACACGAATTGGGATTTCGATGGTACCCCCTTCACCGGTACTTTCAACGGCAGCAATCACACCATTCACAACCTCACCATCGACACCGCCGGCGCCAACAACAACGACTACCTCGGTCTATTCGGCCAACTTCGTTCCAGTATCGTCGTTAGTAACCTCCGGCTGGAAAACGCTAACATTACCGGCGGAAATCATTATGTCGGAGGACTATGTGGGTCAAATGGTGATTGGGGTTATCCCGGCGGCATTATCAGCGACTGCTATTTTAACGGCAGCGTCACCTGCGGAGATATTTCATATGCGGTCGGCGGCTTGGTAGGATTTAGCGAATATGGCACTATCAGCAACTGCTACACCACCGGGTCTGTAAGTGGTGGTGATTATATCGGCGGCTTGGTAGGCCACAATAACTATGGTACTATCTTTAACTGTTACAATTCTAACGGCTATGTTGTCGGGGGAGATAGTTCATATGCGGTCGGCGGCTTGGTGGGATACAACGAATACGGCACTGTCAGTAATTGCCACTCTAACGGATATGTTACCGGGGGAGAAAACTCATATGCGGTCGGTGGCCTTGTGGGAGAACACTACGAGGGCAGTATTAGCAACTGCTATGTCACTGGCTCTGTTAATGCTGATGAAGCTCTCGGCAGTTTGGTGGGAAGAATCTATTATGGCAGTGTAAGCAACTGTTATTCCGCTGGTACGGTTACCGGTGAGTCATACACCATAGGCGGCCTTGTAGGATACAATTATAACGGCACTATCAACAATTGCTATGCCGCCGACAGTGTCAGCGGTGGGGATAATTCAGCTCGTCTCGGCGGCCTGGTGGGATGGAATTATGGCACTATCACTAATTGCTACGCCGTTGGAAGTATTACGGGTGGAATTGGCTCCAGTCACCTCGGCGGTCTGGTGGGAAAAAATCAACTCACTATCACCAAATGCTACGCCGCCGGGACGGTTAGCAGCGGAACCGGTTCAAGCAATCTCGCTGGCCTTTGCGGCTATCAAAATGGATATTATGCGGAAATAAGTAATTGCTTCTGGGATACTGAATCCACCAGCATGAGTATTGGTTGTAATTTTGGTCTAACTTATCCGGGCCCAGGTACGACCACTAATGTCTTTGGTAAAACCACTGCCGAAATGCAACTCCAAAGTACTTTTACCGATTATGGTTGGGATTTTGATACACCTATCTGGACTATTGATGAAGGCGCCGATTATCCCCGACTCTGGTGGGAGATAGTGCCGGTCCTGCACGCCGAACTCGAAGTAACTTTAGGGACCAGCAATACTATTACCTGGGACCCTGTACCTGGTGCCAATGATTACTACGCTGAGTGTGCCGAGGATGCCAACTTTACCAGTATCGTCTATAACAGCGGCTGGATTACCGAAATTAGCTGCGAGTTCATCGGCCTGCAGTTGGGCCAACGATACTGGTATAGCGTAAAGGCCAGGAACTCAGCCGGTGTCGAAACCGGCTGGTCCAATGTGGAATCCTCCCTGCAGGGCACACTTCTCGATGCTGTGGCTGTGATGCTTGACCCGGACACACTGAAGAATAAGAATATAAAGAACGCTCTATTGAACAAGATAAATGCAGTGCAGCAGATGCTCGACGCGGGGCGCTATGAGGAGGCGCTGAATAAACTTCAAAATGACGTCCTGGCAAAGATGAATGGCTGTGCCGAAACGGGTGAGCCGGACAAAAACGACTGGATAATAACCTGTGAAGGACAAAGCGTGCTCTATCCCCTCGTCATAGAGACTATCGAGAATGTGAAGGGCCTTATGGACTAATCGCCGAACGACGACAGCGACGTATAATTGCAGCAATATCGCTTTTATTCTTTCGGCGATGCGCTGCTGATAGTATGAGAACTAAAAACTTAAAGCTAAAAACTAAAAACTGTTGAATTTAAAGTTCCGCAATTTTTAGTTTTACGCTTTTCACTTTTAGTTTTTTATGGGGCAGGAGCTTTCCCCCCAGCCCCTGCCATATCCTTCTTATACCAATCACAGTTAAAGATTGCCGATAGCATCAGACATAGTGCTGACTGAAAGGGCCTGGATTCCTGCTTTCGCAGGAATGACAGGCTTAGGCAATCGGCAATTACTAAATAGAATCGGTATTAGCTGCTTATAGCAATCCCAAGTCATACATCTTATCCTTCTAAGGGGTATACGATGTTCCCCGGACATCCCATTTTGAATAGCCCAAAACCTTGACAGCGGGAAAAGTATTGGTATAGTAGTGGCCAATCTTAGAAATATAGTTAGATTCGAAAGGACACAAAATGAAAAGACCGGCCCAGAAAGCATTTCTTTTAGCAGTTGGCATTGTTCTTATTACGTTAATTGCAGGCTGTGAAGAAGAAGCAAATCTACCAGATACAAAAAGAAGCAGGCTCATAGCCGCTGAAAACATGCGGTTAGAGAAAGAATTAGAGCAGCGTGACAAGGAAATCAAACAGCAACAAGAGCTGCTTGAAAAATGCCTGCAAGAAAAAAACGCCTGGAAAGAGAAGGCACAGCAAAACATCCGAAAGCAGGTGGACAGCATTTTAACGGTGGTTATGGAGAAAAACGAAGAACTGCGCAAGGAAAACGAGGGTCTCAAGGCGCAAATAGAGAAACTTAAAGCAGAACTCGAAGAAGCTAAGAAATAGGCAGACACTGAACCTTCATAACCAGCCGTTACTCATTGCGATTGCCCGTCGTGGCTCGGCCAAGCCGAGACAGGCACACTTTGCGGGCAGCTTCGACACAATCGGGCAATTTTTCGCCGGGGTAATGTTTTTGCATTGCCGCTGCAACGAGCCCTACAAACATTGGCTGAGGTCTGAGTGGGCGGGAAGTCAGACAGGGATGCGCCTGAGTGCCGCAAAAGTACGGGTGGGACGGAATTTCGAGTATCTGCATAATCGGCTGATTGGGTGCTTTGCCGGAGAACACAAGGCCAGCCTTTTCCAACTGTTCAATATAGCGCGGGTCAACCTCGTAACGATGTCTGAATCGCATTCTAACCGAATCTGTCCTGCCAAAAAGTTTCCACACCAGCGTCTGGGTTTTTAATTCTATATCCCTTCCGCCGAGGCGCATATTTCCGCCCAGGCCTTCTATTTTTTTCTGCTCCGGCAATATATCGATTACCGGCTCGGGACAATCCGGCTCAATCTCGGTGCTGTTGGCTTCTTTCAGGCCGCAAACATCCCGAGCAATCTCTATAACAGCCATTTGAAAGCCAAAGCATATCCCCAGATAAGGCAAATTATTCTCCCTGGCATATTTTGCGCAGGCTATTTTTCCTTCCGCACCGCGGGTACCGAACCCACCGGGGACAATAATACCGTCAACGTCAGACAGATGCTCGGCTGCGTTTTCATCGGTAATACCAGTTGTTTCAATCCATTTTATCTTGACGTCAGAAGCCAGTGCGATACCAGCATGCTCAAGGGCATTGATTATCGAGGCATAGCTGTCACGCACGGATGTGTATTTACCGGTGATGCCGATGGTTATTTGGCGATTAGCGGAGCCGATTTTGTCGGTGAAATCGCACCACCGGGCCCAGGCCTTGCGTTCGTGCCGCAGATTTATTCTGTCCTCGATTTTGAGCAGCCGCAAGACCTCAAAATCCAGGCCGCATTCTCTAAGCATCGCCGGTATCATATAGATACTGGCGGAATCGGGCAGACTTATGACCCTTTCGAGGGGGACATTGCTGTAAACACTAATCTTCTGCCGGACCTTTTCACTAACGGGATTGCCCGCTCTGCAGGCGATGATATCCGGCTGAATGCCGCATTGCATAAGCTGCTTGATGCCCAATTGTGCGGCCTTTGATTTCTGCTCGCCGAGGGTTTTCGGTTCCAGTATATAGGTCAGGGCCATGAAGCAGCAGCTATTCGGGCCTTCTTCGTAAGCCAGCTCGCGCATCGCCTCGATATAATAGGCATTTTCCAAGTCGCCGACCGTGCCGCCAATCTCGACGAATACTATGTCGGCATCGGTTTCCATCGCCAGGTTGCGAAGTTTTAGTTTGACCTCGCCGGTAACGTGCGGAATCATCTGGACATCTCTGCCGAGATAGTCACCGTGCCTTTCCTTGTGCAAAATCGAACTGAATATCTGGCCGCTTGTGGCAAAATTTGCCCTGCTCAAATCCTGGTCGAGCATCCTCTCATAGGTGCCCAAATCCATATCACATTCCATACCGTCATCGAGCACAAACACCTCGCCGTGGCGAAACGGATTCAGCGTTCCGGAATCTATGTTCAAATAGCCCTCGAGTTTAATCGGAGCGACTTTCAGCCCTTTATCCTGCATCAGCTTGGCAAGGCACGATGAGAATATCCCTTTGCCCAGGCCGCTCATCACGGTGCCCGCCACAAAACAATAACGAGTTTTTCCCTTTTTATAACCAGCCGGTATGGGCGAGAAAAATTCGCTTTCTGTTGAAGTATCACTAACAGAAGCTAATAAATTCTTATCCTTCGACATAAATCACCTTTTGTCAAAAGTAAATTCGAATTTCGAATATCGAGATCCGAAACAAATTCGAAATTCAAATATCAAATGTTCAAAACGTAGTTCAACTTCGCCTGACTTCACGCTTTACTCTTTTTTGAATACCGGGCAACAAATTCGGCGTACTGCTGCGGGGTATCTATGCCGGCGCAGGTGTGCTTGACTTTGCCGACCAGAATGTCAAAGCCGTTTTCAATCGCTCGCAATTGCTCAAGTTTTTCGATTTTCTCCAGCGGTGTTTGCGGCAAAGCGGTAATTTTCAGCAAAAATTCCTTGCGATAAGCGTAAATTCCAATATGCCGCAAATACTGCTGCACCTTTCCTACGCCGGATTTTTCCCTGTCGTATGGAATGGGTGCGCGCGAGAAGTAGATTGCCCTGTTGTTACAATCGGTTATGACCTTTACGATGTTAGGGTCGGCAATCTGCTCTGCGTTTTGGAAATCAGCGGCGAGCGTAGCCATTCCATAGTTTTGAGTTTTGAGTTTTGAGTTTTGAGTTTTTATTAAAAGCTCGGCGAGATAATCAATATTTTCCGGGTCAATCTCCGGCTCATCGGCCTGCAGGTTCACCACAATCTCGACGTCAATATCGGCAACAGCTTCAGCGATGCGGTCGGTGCCGCTTTTGTTCTCGACTGAGGTCAGGATACATTCGGCTCCGAACGAATTGGCGGCGGCAACAACCATCTCATCATCGGCTGCTATTATTACCTTGTCAGGCAACGCGGCCAGGCAGGCCCGCTCATAGGTGTGCTGGATAAGGAATTTGCCCGTATCTTTGGCGAGAACTTTACCGGCGAACCTGGTAGAACCATAACGAGCAGGTATTACAGCCAAAACTTTCACACTTGCCTTTCCCGGCAGCAGAATTTTATCAAAAAATCACTGCCGAAGCATACTAAGCCAAACAGAATCCTTTGTCAACAGGCCCCGTTAGAAATTTTCCCTTTTTGCAAAATATTATTCGCTATAGAATCTCCAACGGGGCCGACCTTTTCTTGATTATTTTGGAAATGGCGACTTGTAATCCCAAAACGAGCGGATATACTTTATTGACCATTGATTTCGGTAATTTATTGTAAAAATGAAACATTAATCAATGGTCGGTTTTGTAGCAGAGCTGCGGCCTCTCGTACGAGACGGGCGAAAGATACCGGAGCTGTCAAAACGAAGATTCAGGGAGTTTAAATTATGAAAAAGGCCTTAGGAGTAGTTGTACTTGTCGCTATAGCTGCTGTTTTTATTGCGACCGGTTGTGAGCGGAGAGGAAAAAGCAGGGATAAGTACCGCATTGCGGTGATTCCCAAGGGCACGACGCACATTTTCTGGAAGTCGATCCACGCCGGGGCGGTCAAGGCCGAGCAGGAACTGCAAGACCTGGGCGTGGAAGTTATATGGATAGGGCCACTCAAGGAGGATGACCGGGAGTCGCAAATCAAAGTGGTGGAGAATTTCATCACGCGCGGCGTATCGGGAATAGTGTTAGCACCATTGGACGATATGGCACTGTGTATGCCGGTCAGAGACGCCGTAAACAACGGCATCCCGGTGGTTATCATCGACAGCGGGCTCAAGAGTGAAGATTACGTCAGCTTTGTGGCTACGGACAACTATATCGGCGGCAGTAAGGGCGGCGAACATCTGGCCAAAATTCTGGACGGAAAAGGCAAGGTGATTATGCTGCGCTACCAGGAAGGTTCAGCAAGCACGATGAAGCGGGAACAGGGGTTCCTGGACGTGTTAAAAGAAAAATACCCCGAAATCGAGGTGGTCAGTGCGAACCAGTACGGCGGAGCAACCACCGAAAGCGCCTACCTGGCGAGCCAAAACCTCCTGGCACCGCTGCGTACGGCCGACGGGGGATTGACGATTGACGGCATCTTTTGCCCGAACGAGTCAACGGCGTTTGCGATGCTGCTGGCGCTGCAGGACAGCGGCCTGGCGGGCAAAGTCAAGTATGTCGGCTTCGACAGCTCCGAGCGGCTGGTGAAAGGGCTGGAGACAGGCGAAATTCACGGACTGGTCCTGCAGGACCCGATTAATATGGGATATCTGGGTGTCAAAACGATGGTCAAGCACCTGCAGGGCGAAAAGGTGGATAAGCGAATCGACACCGGCTCGGTGGTGGCGACCCCGGAGAATATGAATGACCCGGAGATGAAGAAGCTGCTGGAGCCCGATTACAAGAAATGGCTCAAAGAAGAATAGATTCGACCGACAAAGCACCCCTGTTGAAGATGCGCGGGGTATGTAAACGCTTTGGAGCAACGGTGGCGCTGGACGATGTGGGTATCGAGGTCTCGCCGGGAGAAGTGCTGGCGCTGGTGGGGGAGAACGGTGCCGGTAAGAGCACGCTGATGAAGGTGCTTTCAGGGGCGGTCAAGGAAGACGCAGGCCAGATGTGGCTGGACGGTGTGCCGTATCGGCCGAGCAATCCGCTCGAGGCCCGACACGCGGGGGTGGCAATGATTTATCAGGAGTTTTCGCTGGCGCCGCATCTGAGCGTACAAGAGAACATTATGTTAGGTATGGAACCGGCGACGCTGGGCGTGGTGCGATGGAAGGAAGTACGCCGGCGGACAATCGAGGCGCTAAAGGAATTTGATAATCCGGAACTGACCCCGGATGCGCAGGTCAGCAAATTGTCGGTGGGTTCGCAGCAGTTAGTAGAGATTGCGCGGGCTCTGGCCATCGGCTGCCGCGTGCTGGTGCTGGATGAGCCCACCAGCAGTTTGACGCAGCAGGATGTGGAGCGGCTGTTCGAGCTTATCAGGCGGCTCAAACGGCAGGACAAAGCCATTGTTTACATCTCGCACTTTATTGAAGAGGTCAAGCGCATCGCAGACCGGGTAACAGTCCTGCGCGACGGCAAGGTGGTCGGCAGCAGCACCGTGGCTGCCATCACCACCGATGAGATAATAGCCCTGATGGTGGGTCGGCAGGTTGAGGAGCTTTACCCGCGCTCCAGGCGTCAGGCAGGAGAGGTCATTCTGGAGATTGAAGATTTGGCCGGCCTGGAGAAACCTGAGTCGGCGAGTTTGAAGCTGCGTCGCGGGGAGGTACTGGGCATCGCCGGGCTTGTGGGGGCGGGTCGAACGGAACTGCTGCGAAGTTTGTTCGGGCTGGAGCCGGTGCGGCGGGGGCGGATTCGATTAGGCATTTACACGGGGCCGGCTTCGCCGGTGCGGCGGTGGATGCAGGGCGCCGGTTTTCTCAGCGAGGACCGCACGAAAGAGGGACTGGCGCTTTCGCTGAGCGTGGCGGACAACGTAACGCTTTCCAGGCTGAAGGGCTTCGGTCCACTGGGGTTGGTGCTGCCAGGCCGACAGAATAAAGCTACGCAGCACTGGTTAGAACGGCTGGATATCCGCTGCCTTGGCCCCCGACAATCGGTGTCGTCTCTATCGGGCGGCAACCAACAGAAGGTGGCGCTGGCCCGATTGCTGCAGCACGATGTCGATGTGCTGCTGCTGGACGAGCCGACGCGGGGTATTGACGTAGCGGCCAAGGCGCTGGTCTATAAGTTGATAAACGCATTGGCAACGGGCTCGCCGACGGAGGGGCGAGAACCCAAGGCGGTGCTGATGGTAAGCAGTTATCTGCCGGAGTTAATGGGCATCTGCGACCGGGTGGCGGTAATGCGCCGCGGCCGCCTGGGCCCCACACGCCGCATCGATGAAATTGACGAACATAAGCTGATGTTCGACGCCACGGGCGCGGACCCCGTTAGAAATTCTACAACCGGGGAGCATCTATCAAAAGGGGAGATTTCTAACGGGGCGGAGGTGGCAGAATGACTGAGCCGAGAAACCAACATCTGTCGAGCTTTCGCGGACTGCTCAGTCAGACCAGTGTCAAGCTGGTACTGGCCTTTATCGGGATTTTCGTGTTTTTTGTGGTCGCAATCGGTGTACAGGAAGCGGTCAATGCCCACCGGTCGAATAAAAGGATATTGGCTGAACTCGAAGCTGAGGGCGTGCCGCCGGACGAACGTCAACAGGACCGGAGACTGACCAGCCCGTGGTGGGACGGTTACGACGCCTCGCTGCGTTTTTTGGGGCGCCCGAACATCGAAATGATCGCCCGCCACACTACGATTGTGGGAATGGCGGCGCTTGGTATGACCCTGGTGATTATCTCGGGCGGTATCGACCTGTCGGTCGGCTCGATTGTGGCGCTAAGCAGCGTGGCTATAGCGTGGCTGCTGCAATATGCCGGCGCCTCGCCGTTGAAGGCGGCATTAGGGGGCGTGGCAGCGGCAGCGCTGTTTGGGCTGCTCAGCGGGCTGCTGATAACGTGGCTGCGGGTGGTGCCGTTTATTGTTACCTTAGGTATGATGTTAGTGGTTCGTGGGGCGGCCAAAGGCATCGCACGCGAGCAGAAAATCGATGTCGATATCGCGTGTGCGAAATGGCTGCCGGAACTGCTGCGCTCGGTTGTGGGAACAGAACGTAGCTGGACGCTTGCGCCTGCCGGGGTGTGGGTCTGGTTGATTCTGGCGGTAGGTATGGCGGCCGTCTTGCGCTACACGCGCCTGGGGCGGCATATATTTGCAATCGGTTCCAACGAGCAGACCGCCCGTCTTTGCGGCGTCGCTGTCGAGCGCGTCAAGGTCATAGTTTACATGCTCTGCGGCGCTTTTGCCGGGCTGGCGGGACTGATGCAGTTTTCGTATTTGACAGTGGGTGACCCTACGGGGGCGGTCGGGCTGGAGCTGAATGTAATCGCGGCGGTGGTTATCGGCGGCGGCAGCCTGGGCGGTGGGGAAGGCTCCATACTCGGCACACTTATGGGGGCGCTGATTATGACGGTCATCGCTACGGGCTGCGCACAGATGTGGCTGCCGAACTGGGTGCAGGAGATTATCACCGGTGCGATTATCGTCGTGGCGGTTGGTTTGGACCGCCTGCGGCACCGGCGCGCTCGATAAATTCTGGCAATTATGTCAAAATTACATTATCATAGGAATTGATTATTACACCACGAACTCACAACTATAAATTAAAATTGGTGAAATCCGGGAAATTAGTAGAAGTTTTTAGAAACAGGGTCGGCAAATGAAATCTATGAATCTGTGGACAAACGGCGTCGCAGATATTGAACTCCTGCGGCAATGCAAAAGAGCTATCACAAAAGTTGCTGCCAATGCAGACGTGATTCTATACGGGTCACGAGCCAGAGGTGATGCCGATAAGTACGCCGACTACGACATTTTGGTGATAGTAAACGGGCCGGTAGATATGGCTCTCAAGGAGAAGATACTTGCGAATATATACCCATTAGAGTTGGAGAGCGGCGAGATGCTTACATTGATTGTCTATAGCAGCCAGCAGTGGGATTCAGCCCTTTACAGAGCTATGCCACTTCACAAAAATGTGGAGCGGGAGGGTGTGCTGCTATGACCGATGAGGAACGTTCCGTGATTGCTTATCGTATGGCCCGTGCCCACGAAGCCATCGACGAGGCCAAATTATTATTTGATGCCGGGCACATCAACTCGTATGTAAACCGTCTTTACTATGCCTGCTTCTACGCAATCTCAGCCCTTTTACTGACTAAAAACATATCCACCAACAAACATGGGTATCTTCGCTCGCTGCTGCACAGAGAGTTTGTCAAGACCGGCGTAATCCCGAAAGAAATGGGAAAACATTTCGACTTATTGTTCAGTAGCCGCCAGGAGGGCGACTACGCAGATTTGGTCGTCTTCAAAGCCGAAGAGGTGACCGGCTGGCTGATTCAAACGCAAACATTTGTTTCGCACATCGAAAACCTCATCTCAAATCTGCTCGAAGAGACGGAAGAATAGAATAAGAGGGCTTTGCAATCCCAAAATTTTTGTAATTTCTCTTGACAGGGGTGAGCGAATTTGGTTTAATATACATATTATGAGGCAAATTGACCGTAAAAATACCAGTAACTGGTGGTGGCCTGCGGGATAAAATCCGGCAGGTGAGCGGTAATTTGCTATAAACAAATTGTTCGATTTGTGGAGAACGCAGCCTGCTGAAAAGGCAGGCTGCTTTTTTATTTGTATTTTGAGTGATTTGCGAATAAAAATTACAATAATTCGTCCTTCGCAGTAGCTTTGCTACGGAGAATGGAAAGGTTCAAACTATGGATGATTATAGACAGATAATAAAGAGTGCCAGGCCAGGCCAAATCATACCTATCGTTAAGCAAATCGATATTGACGAGCCGGTGGATTTTTTTGCCAAACTCAGTGATTACGGCCGGGCTGAAAACTGCGCTCTGTTCGAAGCAAGCGACTATTTAGCCGAAAACGCGCTGAGTTTCGGCACGGCAAAGCCGGCACTTTACCTTACCGGTACCGGTGCTGATTTTACTATCAAAGCTCTGAGCAATACGGGCAAACGCATATTAGATTACCTGTCCTCTAAGAAAAAGAGGTTCGCTTTTTGCGAATCGGTCGAATTCGCCCCGGAAGCAATTAGCGGCAGAATCAAACAAGTCAAAAAAGTAGTAGATGAGCAGACGCGGCTGCAAAGCACAAATCAAATGGACGTATTGCGGGCGGTTGCGTTTGCCTTTAGCTTAGCCAGCAAGCCGTTCCGTGTAACCTGCGGACTGCTCGGAGCTATAAGCTACGATTTCATAGACCAGTTTGAAAAACTTCCTGCCAGTAAGACAGACCTTTTGGGCAATCCTGATTACGAGCTTTACTTCGCCGACAATATCTTTTTGATGGACCACGAGCACGGTAAAGGGTACGTGATTGTCAATTGTGTGATAACAAACGGCGACCGTGAGGCTGCAATCGCCGAGGCACAGGAATGTTTCGATTACTATTTTAACATTGCAAGATTTGACACGCCGAAAGGTCAAAGATACACCGCTTCACTTCCCGCCACTTCAGCCGATACCAACCAGAGCGAATACGAAAAGATGGTTGCCCGCGCCAAGCAGCACATTATCGACGGAGATATTCTTCAAGTAGTCCTGAGCAGGACAATAATGGAGCCCTGCCCGGATGAGCCGCTGGATGTTTATAAGCGGCTGAGGGCGTTGAATCCTTCGCCATATATGTTTTATCTCAATACGGCCAATACGATACTAATGGGGTCAAGTCCGGAGCTGAATCTGCGTGTCAGCCCCGCCCTTCCGAAGGGCGGGGTCAGCGGGACTGAGACCCGCAATGTTGAAATTAGGCCGATAGCCGGCACAAAGCCCAGAGGCCGAGTCGGAAAGACAATCGATATTGATACTGATTTTAGATATGAGGCCGAGCTGAAACTCGACCGCAAGGAATTGGCTGAGCATATAATGTTAGTCGATTTGGCCAGAAACGACATTGCACGCGTGGCTGAGCCGGGCAGCAGAATCGTTACCGAATTGCTGACAGTCGAAAAATACGCCTCGGTGCAGCATCTGGTCAGTAATGTTAAAGGCACGCTCGCAGCCGAGCTTGACGCATTGAGTGCGTATCTTGCCACGATGAATATGGGGACACTTACGGGGGCTCCGAAGATTGAAGCAATGAAACTGATACGTCTGTTCGAAAAAACCAAACGCGGCTACTACGGCGGAGCAGTTATGTATCTGACCGTGGACGGTCAATTTGACAGTTGTATCACCATAAGAAGTCTGCAGGTCAGGGACCACATCGCCTTCGTTCGAGTCGGTGCAGGTATCGTGCACGACAGTGTCCCGAAGACCGAATTTGAAGAAACCGAACACAAAGCAAGGTCTTGCTTGCGGGCGATTCGTGGAGAATAAGAACTAACCGCAGAAAGCGCAAAGAACACCGAGAAAAAAAATTAAAAGTTGAAAATTAAAAAGTCAAAAGTTTCGAGATTGCTTCGTCGCTGTGCTCCTCGCAATGACAAAGGAAAATTTTATGGAAGAAAAAGCCAAAAAAGTTCTGTTCATCGATAACTTCGATTCGTTCACGTACAACCTGGTCGATGACTTTTGTAAGCGCGGCTGCCAGGCCAGGGTTTACCGGGCTGACACCGAGCTTGAGGAGCTTAAAGTGTTGGCCGACGAATTTGGCCCCGACCTGCTCGTGATTTCGCCGGGCCCGGGCACGCCGGACACAGCCGGTGTCTCGCTCTCAGCAGTAGATTATTTCAAAGACAAACTGCCGATACTCGGCGTATGCCTGGGTCACCAGGTAATCGTGCAGTATTTCGGCGGGAAAATCGGCCATGCGCCGGAACCAATGCACGGCAAGCCTTCAAGAGTAACACACAACGAAAGGGGCGTATTTGCCGACGTCGAAAATCCCCTGCAGGCAGGACGCTATCACAGTCTTTGTGTGCTGAAACTGCCGGATTGCCTGGAAAAAACTGCTGAGTTCGAGGGGATTATTATGGGCATCGAGCACAAAGAGCTTCCGATATTCGGTGTGCAGTTCCATCCGGAAAGCATTTTAACACCGGCAGGTGGTAAGATAATCGAAAACGTTTTATCAATTGCAGTCGCAAAAAACAAAAAGTGAGGAGCTCGAAATGGCAACAATAACTGAATATATTGAGCCGTTACTGCAGGGTGAGAACTTGAGCTTCGAACGGGCGACGAACTTATTGGATACTATTTTTGAAGGACAGGTCAGCGATGTCCAGATTGCAGCGTTCCTTACTGCAATGCGGGCCAAAGGAGCAACGGCACCGGAACTGGCAGGGCTTGCCAAATCGCTGCGAAACCACGCTGTCGCCGTAAAGGTCGATATCGATAATTTAGTCGACACCTGCGGCACGGGCGGGGCAGCATTAAAAACCTTTAACATTTCAACCGCATCTGCGATAGTGGCTGCCGGCGCAGGGGTCTATGTCGCCAAGCACGGCAATCGCGGGATAACCAGCAGTTGCGGTTCAGCAGATGTGCTTGAGGAGCTGGGTGTTAAAATAGACGCTGGCACCGAGACAGTGGCAGAGTGTATAAGGCAGGCACATATCGGATTTATGTTCGCACCGATGTTCCATCCGGCGATGAAATATGTTCAGCCGATACGCAAAAGTCTCGGCTTTAGAACGGTCTTTAACATCCTCGGGCCTCTGGCCAATCCGGCCAATGCAGCAGCACAGGTGTTGGGAGTGGCCGATGAAAACTTGATGCAGATTGTTGCCGAGGCCCTCAAGCTGCTGGGCACCCGGTACGCAATGGTGGTCCACGGTAACGGAATGGACGAGATAAGCACAGCAGGAATTACAAAAATAGTTGAGCTAAAAGAAGGTCAAATTACAAATAAAGAACTGAACCCGGAAGATTTGGGCATCACGCCGGCTGGTATAGACGAGTTGAGAGTAACCGATGCCAAGACAAGCGCAAAGATTTTGAGGGACATACTAAGCGGCAAAGAAAGCGGGCCGAGCAAAGACATTGTTATTCTAAATGCCGCGGCAGCAATAATCGCCGGGAGTTTAGCTGTTGATTTCGAGTCGGCAATCAAGATGGCAAATGCTTCTGTCAGTGACGGCAAGGCGCTTGCCTGTCTGGAAAAGTTAATCGAGGTCTCGAATAAAGCGTAAAACTTAAAACGAAAAATGCAAAATCATAGTGTAAAACTCAAAACTTTTTATTTTTCAATTGTGGTTTTTAATTTTTAGCTTTGAGCTTTCAGTTTTTTTATGTTGATAGTGAAAGTTAAAATTTGTGGTATTACCAATTACGAAGACGCCGCGGCAGCGGTGGATCTGGGTGCGGATTTGCTGGGCTTTAATTTTTATCCGAAGAGCCCCAGGTTTATAACGTCGAAAAAGGCGGCGGAGATAATAAGCAAACTGCCTGGTTTTATGGATATTGTCGGCGTGTTTGTGAATGCTTCGTTCGAGCAAATCCGAGAAACGATGGACTTGTGCCAATTAAACTGGGTGCAGTTGCATGGCGATGAAAGCCCGCAGTTCTGTCAGTTGTTTCTCTCTCTTAATGTAAAAACTATGAAGGCGCTGCGGGTAAAAGACCGGAACGATATTCAACAAGCAGAAAATTATTTCACAGACGCTATTTTGCTGGACGCTTTCAATCCCGAAAAATATGGCGGCACAGGGCTGACCTTTGACTGGAATATCGTCGGGCATATCGGCAAACGCATTTTCCTGGCCGGCGGGATAAATCCCGATAACGCAACGGAGGCAATCAAACTCGGAGTTTATGGGATTGATGTCTGCAGCGGCATTGAAGCTAAGCCAGGCAAAAAAGACCATAAGAAAATGAGGAAACTATTCGAAAATATACGGCATTTGACAGCTTAGGGAAATTCGATATGAAATACAAAGGTAGATTCGGAGACTATGGCGGCTTCTATGTGCCGGAAGTTTTGATACCGGTACTGGAAGAATTAGAGCAGGCGTTTTATCGCTTCTACGAAGATGAGCGGTTTGTGTCCGAGCTGGCACAGCTTTCGAAAGACTACGCCGGCAGGCCCAGTCCTCTTTATTACGCCGAAAGATTCAGCGAGTACGTCGGTTTTAAGGTGTACCTGAAACGCGAAGACCTCCTGCACGGCGGAGCACATAAAGTCAACAACACACTCGGACAAGGGCTTTTAGCAAAGTATATGGGCAAGACCAAACTCATTGCCGAAACCGGCGCAGGCCAGCACGGTTTGGCTACGGCTATGATTGGAGCTCTGTTTGGTATGGAGACGAAAATCTTTATGGGCGTAACCGATATAGAGCGACAGAGCGTTAACGTCCATAAGATGAAGCTGTGCGGCGCAGAAGTCATTGACGTGGAAGGAGGAACAGGGACGCTCAAAGATGCCATCAACGATGCCCTTCGCTACTGGACGGCTAATGTTACCGATACATTTTATCTTTTCGGCTCAACGTGCGGGCCGCATCCGTATCCCACTATAGTAAAACATTTTCAAAGCTGTATCGGAAAAGAGACCAGGCAGCAGTGTCTCGAACAAATCGGCAGGCTGCCGGATATGATTGTCGCTTGTGTCGGCGGCGGCAGCAATGCAATAGGTATCTTTTCGGCCTTTCTGGATGACAAGGACGTCAAGTTAATCGGCGTCGAAGCGGGCGGCAGGAGCCTAAGTAGCGGCAAACACGCTGCAGCACTGGTAGCCGGCCGAGTGGGCATCCTGCACGGTGCAAAAGCCTATCTGCTGCAGGACAAAGAAGGCCAGGTTCACGATACCGAATCGGTAAGTGCCGGGCTGGATTACCCAGCTGTCGGGCCGGAACACTGTTTGTTAAAAGATACCGGCAGGGCCGAATACGTTGCTGCAGAAGACGCCGAGGTGCTTGATGCCTTCGGACTGCTGAGCAAAACTGAGGGGATACTGCCGGCCCTGGAAAGTGCACATGCTCTGGCGTTTCTTTGCAGCCAAAAAGGCAAGTTAGACGCGGACACAATTGCGGTGGTAAATCTTTCCGGCCGGGGTGACAAGGATGTTTCAATCGTGGAAAAACGCAGAAGTGCAGATGAGTAAAGGACTGCAATTTATGAGAACATATAAACAAATCTTTTCGGAATTAAAAAGGGCAGCATTGATACCATTTTTCGTAATCGGCGACCCGGATTTTGATACAAGTCTGGCGATTGTAAAAACAGCCATCGATGCGGGGGCGGATGTTCTGGAATTAGGCATACCGTTCTCCGACCCGATAGCAGATGGGCCAACAATCCAAAAGGCCGATATTCGTGCTTTGACCAGCGGGATAAATGTGCAAAAGGCACGGGAATTTATAGAGAAGGTCAAGGATTACAAGGACATTCCAATCGGACTGCTGATGTATTACAACCTGATTTACCAGTATGGAACGCAAAAATTTTTCAGCGATTTTCACGAAGCGGGCGTCAACAGCGTCTTAGTTGCCGATTTGAGTATCGACGATGCGGATGAAATTACCGCCCCTGCCGCCTCGGCGGGCCTTGATACTGTTTTTATGGTAACACCAAACACCACCCCGGAGAGAATGAAACTCATCGCCTCCAAAACCACCGGCTTTATTTATACCGTCTCGCTTTTAGGCGTTACCGGCAGCAGAGAAAAGCTCTCCGATACGGTTGAAGTGCTGATCGGCAAATTGAAAAAGCTCACCAGTGTCCCTGTTTGCGTAGGTTTTGGAATCAGCAAACCCGAACATGCCGCAGCGGTCGCATCAGCAGGCGCCGACGGCGTGATAATCGGCTCCAAAATAGTAGAATTGATTGAGAAAAATTTAAGCAACAGGGAAAAAATGCTTGCCGAAATTTCAACTTTTTTAAGCGACGTTAAAAGTGCAATCAAGCATCAGAGTAATTGACACGCGTATTTAGAAATATAAAGGAGTAGCTTGATGAAGAAAAAGAACTTGACTCGACGACAATTTATGTGCCGCGCGGGTGTATCGGCCGTGGGTGCGGGGGCCTTTACGCTGGCACCAAGCAAATCGGCTTCCGGCGGCATCGTAAAGAATAGAAAAGGAAATCCTTCCAGGCCCGGTTTATTTGATAAGATTTACGGATGCCTTGCCGGCTCCCGCATAGCTTCTGCAATGGGAGCAGCCGTAGAGGGCTGGGACATGGACAGAATAGCTAAGAAATACGGTGTCTTCGACAAGCTTGTGGCCTATCACCACTACAATGTAGATTGGGACCACCCTGCAGGCAGCACAGAGGACGGAATAGAGCGGCAGAAGCTTATGTGTACGGCCATTATTGAAAAGCAGGACAGGATAACAGCCGAAGATTTGGTAAAGACGTGGGTGAAGGTTTTGGACCCCAACAAGATGAAGTATATGACCGAAGCCTTCGACAGAGAGCTGCTGGCCCACGCAAAATCGGGCACTGTGCCTGCGTGGGAACTCGGTGGGCTGTCCAAGTACCCACATTTGAACACTACGGCCCGTTCGTTCCACGCTATTGCTTTGATTAACGCCTGTGATATAGACGGAGTAATAAGAGACGTTTACGAGATCGGAAGGGTATATCAACCGCCGTATAGCGATTCCTTTCCCTGGGGTGCTGCTTATAACGCCGCCGTCGTGCATGCTATGAGGCCTGATGCCACCGTGGACTCAGTTATAGAAACAGCCCTGAAATATTCCACCCCTAAGATTAGAAAGGAAATACAGAATGGTCTTGATATAGCTAAGAAGTATAGCGAACCTTCGGATATGAGAAAGGAGCTTAATGAAGTATATACTGAGAAGGACAGTCGCTACTCTGCTGATGTTAGGATGAAACATTATCGTGCATCTTCGATTTATGAGACGGTAACCAAAGCGCTGGCGGTGTTTGCCGCTACTAAGGGAAATGTCAAAGAAGCAATAGTCGTTGCGATTAACTTCGGGCGTGACACCGACTGTCTTGGCGCCAGTGCCGCTGGTTTGGCAGGTGCTTTCTCCGGGACCGGGACTATACCAACCGAGTGGATAGAAGCCGTAGAGGAAGGTACAAAGAACAATCCCTATACCAACTCGCATATAACTATCAAAGAAACAGCTAAGGGTATGTACGGCGCCCTGCAAAACAAGGTCAGGAAGATGAAAGGGTATGTAGCGTTGATGGAATCACAATTTTAGCTTTGATTTGCCGGTTAAGACGTCAACCGCGATACACTGCTAACCCGTAGCTATCGAAAAAGGAGGGCAGAAGCCGGCGAGTCTTGAACAGCCCAAGAATTGGACTGTCTCACCTGCCTTGCGTGGTGGCAGCGGAAGGAATCTATAGGGCCGAGTATTCACGCAGTCTATCTCCTCGGCGAGCCAGTTCACTGGCATAATGTTTTCCAAGTGATTCAGCATTTTCCCTCATCCAATCTGCAAGTCTGGTTTCTCCCACCGGTGGCGAGTCCACATATAATAGACCGGCCATAACTCCTTCAATCTCCTCACGAGTAATGAGAACATCGCCGATTATCTTGCCGATGATGCTTCCAACAACATAACCAACTGTTGGTGGAATAGATATAATCAATCTTTTCTTTCCGATGATTTTGCCAATTTCCTGAACGAGACCTTTATACGTAAATGTTTCCGGGCCAATAGTGTCAATGATTATGTTCTCTCTGTTCTCACCCTGCTCAACCGCCAACTTTGCAAGGTCATCAATGTAAATTGGCTGAAGCCGATAACTGCCATCACCAAACACGCCGAATACGGGGAACCTGCGGAGAACCCAGGCAATGTTGTTGATTAGAATGTCCTCTTTTCCAAAAAATATGGCTGGGCGCAGGATGGAGTATGAAATACCGGATTCCTGTAATGCTTTCTCAACCGTTGCTTTCCCGCGGAAGTACTCAAGATGCGATTGCTCTGATGGATTCGTTACGCTGATATGCACGACCCGTTCGACACCCGCTTGTTTTGCGCAATTAAACAGTGTAATCGTATTTCGCACAGCAGAGGCAAAAGTAAACGTCTTGTGGTTGAATCTGACCCAGTACGTGTTGTACAGGACGGATACTCCCTTTAGTGACTCGGTGAGCCTTTCCGGATTATCAAAGTTGAATGGGTGTATTTCTATCTCATCCCCGAAAGGGTTCCGGCGATGTGTTGAATTGGTAAGTGTCCTGACATTGTAACCTCTATCCAATAGCCGCCGCGCAATGTATTTTCCAGAGTATCCGAATGCGCCGGTGACTGCGTGCGTTTGTCTTCCAGACATGACTATTCACTTGGCCAACTAAAACAGAACTCACTTGCCCGCATTTAGCACCGGCAAAATGTGAACCCAGACTAAGGGATATCACCAGGCCTGTAATAGCGCCTGGGATAACGATACCTCGGATACGACAGACCCCACGGGTCAATTAGCCTTCTATTGGCTTCAATCCGTTCCTCGAGTATATTTAATTGCCGGGATATGCCTTGATCTATTTCGGAAATACTTCTTTCGAGTTTCTGGTAATTGTCCTTCATATCCGTTACGATTTTATCAATCTGCTGGCTGCTTGCATTAACCTTATCCTCAAGCTCCTTGAGCCTTGTTTCAATCGTCGCCTCAAACTCGAGTTTCTTTAGTTTCGCCCGGGATTCTACCTCTCTTGTCCAGACCTGCCTGTCCGCCTGCAGATGCTCTATCTTTTTATTTATTTCGTCGATTTTCTCAGAGTCCGGGCCTTCGGTTTCGGCCAAAGACCGTTTGGCCCTCTCACAGCAGCGAATTGCCTGAATAAAATCGTCCATGTCGTCCCTGAAGTCCCACGTTCTGCCGGAAAAATACTCAGCAAGCTCCATATAGTACGCGGCCTCAGCTATGTTTTTGACCTGCAGTGTCCTGGAGTCGATTTCTCTTTTACTGTAAGTGGATACAACAATCCTGCTTTCATCCAGTCGTTCGATGGTGATTTTATTTTTCTCTTCCGAGACCAGCTTTCCAAACACGAGCTTTCCATCCCTTAGATAGAAATTTGCCATTCTTACAAAATCCGTTCTCGCTCTCGGCCTTGTACTTTTTGTGAGAGTTTCGGAAGCTCTTCGTTCTGTTTCAGCAGGTTTTAGGCTTCGGCTTGTTTGCGCATACAAATCTGAATGACAGCAGCTAAAGGCGATAACTAATATAAATGCTCCTGTGCTTACGGCTATTATGTTTTTCATTGTTCTAACCTCCAAAACTATTCGGTTACTTTGCAACTACTGCATACATTATACCATATTTTTGGCAAAGCGCAGGAAAAACAAAAAATAGGCTCCTTTTCAGGAATTGGCGACTTCAACCGGATTGAGCATTCAGGGCTGTAGAATGACAATATGACCGTCGAAGTTGCCTTCTCTTAGATACGAACAATGAAGGGGCACCGGCCCGGCGTGAATGACAAGGTCGCCCCCATCCAGAACTCCATTCTGGTTCGCATCGCTGAAAAGAGCACCAATATGCTGATATTGCTTACAGCCCCTATACCGGACAGCTATAAAATAGCCCGGACGGATGTCTCTTCCCCACTTTAACTCCCTGTCAGGAGTCCCTTCCAACAGGTCAAATTCCCCAACTTTCGGCCATTGTCTGACTAACATCGCTACATTGTAATTTTTTTCAATCGGTTTGTTTTTCCATTTGCCATAGGCCGCTACCAGCACATCGGCGCAATCCACCCCGATGTAATTATTGCTTTGATACGTGACCGAGCCAAATAATGCCGGCACGTTAAAAAAGGAAGTCAGATATCCAATGTAGCCCTCTCCATCCCTTATCGAGACTCGAAATACCTTCGGAGACAGTCCCTTTTTATCAGAATCTTCAATCCCGGGGGACCTGTAAATTACACCTTCTTTTTTAACTTCCGCCTGAAACCAGAAACTGCCAACGTCTTCGTGATAGAACCTGGAATTTGTTGCCTTGTTCCATAAGGAGCGAAACCAGGATGATTCTTTATCTCGAACCTGTGTATTACTTTCGTTGTCAAATGGCTCTATTTGCCAACGACCTCGAAATCCGGTCAATTCTTTCCTGTGATAATCTATCTTGGCCAACCCGACCCATTTATATGCGTCCTTCTCCCACGGCAAATTCGCATTCTTATAAATCTTTGAAGTGTCGGGGATAATCTGATACCATCTTATCTTGCCTCCAGAAACTTTTTCGACTTTCAACGCAACTTTCTGCCCTTTCAAGGGATAAATCGCCGTACTTTTCACCCAGCCCCTCCGAGGGGCGGGGTTCACCCGGGGGCCGCCATTAATACTCGATTGAATTAGAAGGGTGGGGACACTGTGCTTTACAGAACGCGCGAAAGCATCGCTTTCAGTAACTACAGATACCTCTTTCCCGGCTACTTCGTCTGACTCGCGAGATTTCCCGGCCACCTTCGGCGGCTTTGCCAGAGCTGCAACTTCGGTATGATTGGCCGGCTTTGCCAATTTATGGCATCGGATTACGAAAGAATAAGCAAACACCCCAACGAAGGTGGTAGCCACTGCCACCCAGAGAATCTTTGAGCGATTCACAGTTCTTGCCCCTGACAATCACCTATGAAGAATAAATTCCTGTCCCAAGCAGTTTATACAAAACCCACTTGAGAAAATTGTGCGAAATTTCGGGCCTGTTTGCACCTGAAAAAATTACAGCAAAGCGATTTTGAATCTTTAATCCCGCCCCTGCCGCAGGGGCGGGGTTAATCGTTTATCAACCGATACACCCTTATCAACTCGGCCACGCTCCAGGCCTGAGCGATGCACCCTCTCGGCGTATGAGGGGCATCACCATCGAATATCTCTGAGACACTCCCGAGGCATCCATCCTCGGTCAGATGCTGCATCAGAGGCCGGATAAACTCAGCCGCCTTTTTCTTGCTTTTTCGGCTGAATCCATTGACCTTCAAGTATGCTTCCACAAACGGCCCTATCAGATACGGCCAAACTGTGCCCTGGTGATAAGCCTCATCCCTCTGTTGCTGCGTGCCCGTATATGTCCCTTTGTAACAACCATCCTGAACGTTTAACGTTCGCAGGCCGTATGGTGTCAGGAGGTCTTTTTGCACTGTATCCACCACTGACTTTTGCTGCCGAAGCGGCAGCGATGAAAACGGAAGTGAAACGGCAAATATCTGGTTCGGCCGAATCGTTGCATCAGCTGAACCGTCGGGCAGAATGCGATCGTTTAAGTAACCGCACTTCTCATTGGATTCCCGCAAGGCGGGGTCCCTCCAGAATAATTCGCAGAAAGCAGCCCCAACTTTATCTGCCATAGATTTATAATGCTTTGCGTCCTCCATATTCCGGGGCACGCTGTTTTGCGACTTTTTGCGAAATGGGAATCCCCGGTCGGCATAAAATTGGGCAAGACAGCAAAGACTATTGTACCACAGGGCGTTAACCTCGACCGCTTTTCCATTCCGAGGCGTAAAAGCAACGCCGTCATATTTGGCATCCATCCAGGTCAGCTGCGTTTGGTCATTGCCTGCGGTTATAAGCCCATCGGAATCAGCGCAAATACCAAACCGCGTTCCATTGTGGTAAGAGTCTATAATCCAGCGGATTGTCGGCAGAAGCTGCTGCGTGAAGGTTTTTGAATCACCCGTAGCATTTAAGTATTGAAAAGCTGCGTTGATAAACCAGAGAGAAGCATCGACACTGTTAAAGTAGGCGGTGTCGCTGCGCTCATCGAAGCGATTCGGAATCATACCCTCATCCGCCGCCTGGGCAAAGCTGGTCAAAACCGACTTTGCCTCGTCGAACCTGCCGGTCGAGAGCAGTAAACCCGGCAAGGCTACAAAAGTGTCTCTACCCCAGTCTGCAAACCACGGAAAGCCGGCTAAAATAGTGGTTCTGTGTGTGTGCTCGCCGGCCCCGTTTATTTGACGCCTTGCAATAAATTGGTCGGAAGCTAAACAAAGTATCTCATATTGAGTATCCCGTATTGCGTATTGCGTTCCCGCTTTCGCGGGAACGACACCCCTGCTTGTCGCTGGCAGGGGTCGCTTTTGGCTCTTCGCTTTAGGTTTTACGCTTCTCGCTTTACGTTTTACGCTTTCCTGGTGCCTGCGCAAATCTTCGCAAACCGCATCAATATCGGCATTTATAAACTGCTCAGGCTTGCAGCCCGCCCAGGACGGGCTCAAGTTTGCCCAGAAAACAACCCTGGTCGGCGAATCTATCCGGCACTTAAAAAAGCCGGGCGCCCACAAATCTTCGGCAAAATCCTGGCCCCTTTGTTTATCATTACGATATACGAAATTAAACCACCATTGCTCGTCCTTTTCGAAGTTCGCAGCCGGACAGCTCAAAAACAATCCACAACTGTCCGGTGTATCATGGCGAATCAGCAAACTATGCCCCAGCCAGGTCGAACATAACAAAGCGTAAGATTTCTGCAGCATGTGAAAATCACGCAAGCCAATAAATGGACGCAAAACGAATTCCACCGGTTCTCCAATGCGGATAAAATCATACACCAGCACAACCGTATCGGTATCACGGAGAAGATATACCGATTTAGTCAGTTCAAGTTTTTCCAATTCATAATCAAAATGCAGTCCGGTATCCCGACGGAATTGCACAAGATATGTGAAACCTTCCGGTGCGAATTTGTCGCTGAATTCAAAGGTTGAAAGATTAAACACCTTGCCTTTAGATATCACCATCTCCAGGCATTTGGCCAGCGCCATTATCCTGTTGGCCGGCGGGTTAAGCGAGCCGACGAGCAGGCCGTGATACCCTCTGGTATTGCAGCCGACAATTGTTGATGATGCGTAGCCACCACGCTCATTAGTTAACAGCCATTCTTTGGTCAATAAATTCTCAATTGGCTCATCCTTGGTTAATATCGATACAATCGCTGTGTCGTTAGCTTTTTGCAGTGTCAACACAACTTTACTCCAAAGAAAAATGGCAGATAGGAATAATTGTCGATTTCCGATTGTCGACTACCGATTGAAAATCGAAAATTGGAAATCGCTAAACGCTATACGCTACACGCTGCCTGGAACAACGGCTGTGGAGATTATCCAACACATTCATAAAGTTTATATAAGAGTCGTAAGGTGAGTCATACGGATTAAAGTATTTATGTACATCACCGTCGGCAAAGTATTTTGTGCACATATAATAAAAATGGTCTGATGCCTGCAGTTTGCGCCAGTCTGCGATGATTCTTTCGTCGCCTGTTTTCTTGATTTTCTTTTCAAGCCGATAAAGCTCATGAATGGCATTGGATTGCATTGCGTTTCCAAGCCAGGCCGAGAGGTCCCTCTCGGTATCGGCCCAGCTTATCAGATGCGGCACATCAACCGTGTCGACGGGCTCATAAGATTGAGCTATCTCGCCGGGGGTTTTGAAATCGTTGTCCGGATGCTTTAGAATCTTTTCCGGCAGATGCCGCATAAAATCGAATATGCCTGTGTCCTTCCATTGGTGTTCGCCGAATGTTTCATAATCCAGAAACAGGTTGACTACGTTGCCGTTGCCATTGACATCGTTTATCCATCGAGCGAATTTATCCGCTGTCAAAGGCCATTCCGACCAATCACGATTGGAAAATCTAAAGGCAATATCATCACTGAGGGAATAGTTTTTCAGCAGGAGCTTTAGCTTGCTGCAGCCTTTGGGACGATAGACAAAATTGGGATTTCGCAAGCCCAGGATGTGGTCTGCTCCTTCGGTCATTATTGCATCGAAGTTGCCCATCGACTCAATAAGGGCAGCCAAATCATTATTGTATATCAGCTCCGTATTTCTAAATACCCGCGGCTTTTGGCCAAAAAGATAGTCAATAGTTTCGATGTGTTTGTTCACCTGCTCCACAAATTCATCGCGCGAGTATAAGAAACTCAAGCTGTGATAGTAAGTTTCAGCCAGAAACTCCACGCAGCCGGTTTCCGCCAGGGCATCAAAAGTGCTCATAACTTCCGGCGAAAACGAAAGAAGCTGCTCCAGCAACACGCCGGTTATACTGTATGCTACTCTAAATCTACCATCAAATCTGCGTATTATATCCAGAAGCAATCGATTGGCGGGGAGATAACATTTATTTGCCACCTTCCTGCAGATGGAAGCATTTTTATAATCGTCAAAATATTGGTCGTTTTTGTCAAATACCGTATAGTGCCTCAATCGAACGGGCTGATGCACTTGAAAATAGAAACATACCGAAGCCATATCGCATCTCGTATTGCGTATTACCCACAACGCGTCACGCAGGACGCATGACGGTCAAACTGCAACCAGTGCCTCTTCATAAATCTTCGCACACTTCCGCGCGCTGTCTTTCCATCGTAGTCTTCTCACCTCAAAACCGCCGTAATTTCGCAGCATTACCTCCAACGGCGGATGCTTCAGTACCGCTACGACCTTGTTGGCAATCTCATTGACATCCCAGAAGTCCACTTTCAGAGCATGCTTCAAAACTTCTGATACACCACTTTGCTTGCTTATTATGACAGGCACATCGTTTTCCAACGCCTCCAGAGGCGCAATCCCAAACGGTTCTGATACCGAAGGCATCACATATAAATCAGCCATTTTATATATCTTCCGGACGTCTTCGCCGCGCAAAAAGCCCGTGAAGAGCACCTTGTGCCCGATGCCGAGCTCTGCCGCCATTTCAACCGCCCGGTGCATTAAATCGCCGGCGCCGACCATAACAAACTTGACATTATCCATCACCTCAAGGACCTTCTTGGCTGCGTGGAGAAAGTACTCCGGGCCTTTTTGCATAGTAATTCGGCCTAAGAACAAAACAATTTTCTCGTCTTTGTCGATACCGGTTTCGGCCAAAGACCAATTACCGTTGCGTTCCACGCCGTTATGCACCACTTCAACTTTTTCACCGCTAATACCATATCGACCGATTATAGTATTGCGGGTAAAATAGCTAACAGCGATTACTTTATCAGCCGTGTGCAGACCCTCCCGCTCGATGTCATAAATCATCTGGTTGATATTCTCGCCGCTGCGGTCGAATTCTGTCGAATGCACGTGCACAATCAGCGGTTTTCCGCTCATTGCCGACACCGCAATTCCCGCAGGATAGGTCATCCAGTCATGTGCGTGAACAATGTCAAACTGCCCATCTCCAGCTAATTGGGCCGCAACCGCAGCATAACGCTGGACCTCGGCGTACATATTGCTGCCGTAGTCAATTCCGCCGAAAACAGCGCCGTCTGTGCCGACGATGCCGTCCTGTTTCTGTCTCAATTTTTCTTCGATTCGCCGCTGGTAAACGCCGGGGGTCGAATACGGCTGTAACGGCGAGTTGATAGTGCGAAATGCTACGTTCTTTAGCTCACCGAATTTCAAGGTGCCTACGGACATCTGGGAATCAGAGCTCAGCAGATTCACGTGGGTAGCATATTTGCTATCGACCATTTTCGGCAGAACAAAGGTTACTTTTATGCCAAGCTGGCCCATCGCCTTGGTAAGTCCGTAGCAAGCCGTTCCCAGCCCGCCGCTGATAAACGGCGGAAACTCCCAGCCCAACATGAAAACCTTCATATTATCCCCGCCGGACTATTTATATAACTATCTGTTAAACAAGAAGTTACAATCAATCTTCTTCTAAATTCCAACATTCTGGAGCTGCCCGATTACCCCATCGAGCGGTGATTCACCGTCAAGCACCTTATCGGCAAGAAATTACGCAATCTTAAGCTGTGAGCGGCCAAAAATGCTGTATTCACTTCGGTCCCTGTTATATAAATCGGGATTTTCGCCGGCATAAGTTCAACAAATTTTGCAAAAATGCAGATTTTGATACTGATAATGCCGATTTTATAGGCCGAGAGCCGAAATTTAAAAAAATACCATAAATTGAATACAACCATTGGCTCTCAGTCCCATAGCATTCGTCAATTCTTCTCTAAGAAGACAGCTAAGGACTGATAACTAACGAAAGGTGGTTAAAATACGCAGACAACCCCCAACCCAAAAAGCCGCTCCGCCCTGAAAGAAGCGGAACGGCCTGGGTCAAATAACATTGCCGCAAACGTAAGATGCGTAACCAAAAGATGTTAGCACATAACTTGTCTGCCGCGTTAGAACTAAAACGCCGAAAGACTTCTAACGAGTTCTACAGGTCCTGTGGCTTGACTGTGCTGCGACGATTGGCCTTGGTTCGGGCAATAGCGTCATCAAGCATACAATAGACCTTATCACTGATTGCTTTGAGCGCGTCGGATGAGGTCATCATCTTTTTGCTCTTGATGTAGGCCTTAATTTTGCTGGCCACAATCAAAGACTCTTTTTTATTTGCCATTGCAAAAATCCTTCATGTTAAAAGTAAAATTCTAATAGCCCGGCACTATATCCTTGAGTCCGGCACATTGTCAGCGGCCCCGTTTTGCGATAAATCGCAAAATGCGAACCTTCGGGCATCGTTATTACATAAACCGCCCGGGATTTGCAACAAAAAAATACGCTCAAATACTAAATTTTTGCAACTATAGAGCCGATAGGCAAAAAAACGCTTATGAAAAATCTAACCGGTAAATCGCGGTTTTTATTACGAACTCGTGATTTTTAATAATTTCAATAATTTAGACGCTCTATTTTGACGAAAATATCTGGACAAATGATTTTTCAGTGCCGATACAAATAGATTGAGTGGAACACCAAACGCGGAAAAAAGCGTTTGGGAGGGTTCCCATTTTGCTGCGGAGAGACAGAATGGCAAAGCGTTCCCAAAAAAACCATAAATCGCAGGCCAAAGTGAAAGATTTCGTAGTTGTTACTTTTGTCGAGGATTTGGAGCAGGCCAGAGACTACGAAACTCTGCTGAAAACCAATGATATCCCTGCCATAATAAATGAGCGAGACGAACAGCCAACCAGTGCTAAAGTCATTGCTGTAATGGTTCCCGAAGATTCTCTTGATGAAGCACACGTAGTAATCGAGTCACAGGATGCCTATGACGATTTTTATGATTTTGCATTAGAAGACGAAGAGGAAGAGGAAGAGGATTTCGACGCCGACCTTTTCGAGGATGGCTTCTAATATACGAGATACGAAATGCAAACAGAACGTCGGGCCGGTAAAGACCGCAGACAAAGCGTTGTTGACAGGCGTTTGGGACTTGACCGCCGGCGAGGGCCGGGCAGACGCAGAACCGATGAGCGAAAATCCGCTGAAGAAGGGCAAATGTCCGAGGAGCAATTTGAGTTCCTTATGGCCGTCAATGAGTATAAAAAAAAGAACGCAAGACCCTTTCCGACCTGGACCGAGGTCCTTGAGTTGATAAAGGCGCTGGGCTACCGCAAAGTAGCCGAGCCGCAGTCGCTCAAGCCGTTTAAGAAGGACGCTAAGCCCAATAAAGCACCTTCGGCCCACCCCAAAGAACAAGAATAAGCCCGGTTGCCAGAATAATCCCGCCCGCGCCGAACTACTTCTTCTTGCCTTTATCTATCACCCTGATAGTATCCGTCCCTTCGAATCTGGTTCCGTCGCTGAGTTCGCCGCTTACGGTCAGCTCCACATCACCCGGCTCAAGTATCTCCTGAACATCTGCCCGGCTGAACTTGGCTATGGCAACTTGTTGTTGTTCATCGAGCCAGAGCAACTCAGGTTCAACTTCGTCCTCAAGAAGAACGCTGTTTGGGTCAACATCAGCGACATCATAATCTTCGGGCAGCGAGATATAGCACGTAATCCATTTACCCTTGCTTGTTAGATTTATGGTACGGGGGACAATCCTAACCTCAGCCAGTATAGGGGGAAGGTACTCATAAGCACCCATATCGATTCGCCCGCCGATTACGCGGGGCTTGCCATCCAGGTCTGTTTCGTTGGGCCCGGCTATATAATTCGGATCACCGGCATCAATGCACGGCGAATCCGACAGCAGATGATAGTCGCCATCAACCCAGAGGCCGTTGGCATCCCAGTAGCCCGGATTTAAAAAACACGGGTCGGCATCAATATTGCCTTCGCCCCAATTCAATATACCCCAGAGGCCCCAAGGGTCTGAATGTATGTAAACGCCTGCTTCTCCGCCTCGAACATCACAGTGACTAATGTAAACATACATCAACGCTGCTATCTCATAATACCCTTCGGTGTGCGTATCGTCCCAAAGAATACTGTTTATTATATGCAACTCACCCATCCCGTTTACCACCACGGCAGTATCATCATCTACATGATTTCCGTAAAATGTACAGTTTGTCACTGTGCCTGCTGGACTTACGATAGCACTTCCATCATAATGGGCAAAGTTGCCAGCGAAGACACAGTTGGTGACCGTAGCCCTACTATAGAAGTAGTAGAGTCCCCCTCCAGAAAACGCCTGATTATCAATGAAAAGGCAGCTTCTGACAATTTTTGTGCCCCCCAATACGTTGCGTATCCCACCGCCGTACAGTTCGGCTATATTGCCTTCGAATATACAATTTTCGATTGTTGCTGGGCCACGATAGCTGTATATGCCAGCACCGTAAACCGCTCTGTTGTCTCTGAACAGGCAGTTAGATATTATAGGAGAAGAATGTTCTGTCGGCCAGGAAGCGTTAATTAACATACCACCGCCGCTGTCGTTCCCATCGTAACCGGTGTACGAGAAGCCGCTCTTGCCGTTAGCGTTACCGCCACTCATCGTAAAGCCTTCCAGACAAGTAGTTTCGTCGACCTCGTACGCGGTGACGACGTGGTAGCTGTTCTCGTAATTGTTGGCAAAATCCGGCCCATCATTGCCAAGCAGGTCGCCGTTCAGGATGGTTTCGTAGATGTCGATATCCCGTGCATTAGGATCTGGTTCGCCGAAGCCGGCGTAGCCGCCCCTGAGGGTTACGCCGTTGATGAGCTGAAATGTGACCGTTCGGTCTCCTGTCCCGTTCGGTTCGGCTGAATTGCTGTCAGGTGTATAAATGCCCTTAGCTACCTGGATTTCGACCGGTTTGAGAGCGGAATTGGCATCAGCCAGAGCGTCCTGCAGGTAGTTGTAGGCATCAGTCCAGGATGAGCCATTATTTGCACCGGTGGCATCCGCATCGACGTAATAGATCATCGCCGGTCCCGGGACTATAGTAATTTCTACAGTCACATACGAATTATCAATTGTATCATTAAAACCAGACATTCCAATTCTACCTCCAATTCCATAGGTTCCAGGCGAAACTTGCGTATGGTCCTCGATTTCCCAAGAGCCATTTAAATCAATTTGTGGCCAAATTCCATTAAGTTCGACAGATTCACCTGGTTGTAATCGAAAAACTGCAGGGCCTGCAGGCCATATTCCATACCAACTCCAAAACCAAACTGTATTGAAGCTTCCTCCCTCTTCTGCCGCAACAAGGATATCCAATAAAGGAGGCATATAACCAAATGTCCTTTCCTCATCCGTCAAATTAGTGATGCTGTACAGCAGTTCGACATCTTCCCCCAAATCATAGACAGCTTTATCCGTCTGGATGTAGTATTCTATACCATCTTCAACTATAGAATTAGAATCAACGGCACTCCCCCCTGCCATCCCGCCCATCCCCAAAATTACTGCTGCTATTGTTATAATTATTTTTTCCATCATTCACCCCTTTCGTTACGATTTCCTTGCTATCTACCTAACAGGATGCGCAAAATAGGGTTTCTATTCCGCAAATTTTTGTTTTTTCCACCTTTCTCTCGATGATTCCCCCGTCAGTGATTGATTATCAAACCATTCCGTATTACACCATAAACTCCTCCAAAACATCAACTAAGCATCTTCCAGATAAGCTGAAATCTTACACCGGAATCGTGTGAATCTGTTTTCCGATTCTTTGACCCTGACTTTATTCAATTCGATTTTAGCACAAAAGGGATTGCTTTTGCAAGGATTTTTTCACAAAAAACAAAAACCAGAAGCAGTGTTAATCCGTGTCTTTAAATTTTTTGAATTTATTTGTGTTTTTTGTGCCTTTTTGTGGCTAATCCTCGTCCTGAAATCTGCGTCTGGTTTTGAATTTTGTATTTTTGTCACTCGCCGTGCTGCGCCCGTCGCAGCAGGTTCGAATTTGTTTCGGATTTCGTGCTTCGTATTTCGTATTTTACCTCCTCCTCTGCGTTCTCTGTGGCAAAAATAAAACCCGTGTCAATCTGTGTAAACTTGTGCCCGCACAGGCTTGTGCCCGTGAAAACGGGTGCGGGTATCCGTATCGAAAAAATCGGCGGAAATGCTCTTGACATTTGCCCCTGATTGTGTCATCATATTAAGCGTTAAGTTGTGATTATTAGGCCTTGAGGTGGTTATCTGGCAAATTCCGGTTTGGTATTAAGGAATGACTCCGAAACCAACTCGAATTGAAAAGGAGAAAACCTATGAACAACGATAAACTGTCACGAAGGGATTTCATGCGGAATACTTCTCTGATGGCCGCGGGAACAATTGCCGGCGCGCTGGTGGGCAAGGGACAGGCCGTCACCAAGCCGGTCCATACATCGAGGATTCTCAATTTCCACCAGAAGATGATATACCGCCGGCTGGGCAAATCAGGGCTGATGATTTCCGAGGTCAGTCTGGGCGGCCACTGGAAGAACCGCAGCGCCGGCCGATACTGGGACCATTTCGCCAACGAGCAAGTGCCCAGTGACGTCGCCAAGAACCGCACCGACGTCGTCAGCGCCTGCATCGACTCCGGCATCAACTATCTGGACATCACCACCGCCGCTGAGTGCCTGTGCTACGGGGTGGCCCTCAAGGGACGCCGCGACAAAATGTACGTCGGCGCCGATATCCACAACCTCGGCCCGCGGGACCCGAACTACTGTAACATCAAGGCCCAAGTCCGCAACGTCGAAGAATGCCTGCGTCTGATGAAGACCGATTACCTCGACATCTGGCGTCCCCAGGCCAAAATGGACGGAAGCAACGTAGACGCCGATGTGGAAGTCCTGATAGAGACCTTCCAAAAGCTGCACAAAGCCGGCAAGGCCCAGCATCTCGGTATGTCCTCTCATTCACGACCCTGGTTCGAGCACGTCATCGGCAAATACCCTGAGTTCGAGATGTTAATCTTCCCCTGCAGCGCCAAGACCAGGCAGAAGGGCAAGCCACCAACGGAAAATAACGTCGAAGAGGTCAATCCGGGCCACGGTTCCGACCAGACACAAAGCATTTTCACCAGGGTCGTCGAGCTTGATGTCGGGGTCGTAACTATCAAGCCCTACTTCGGCGGGAGTCTTTTCGAGAGCTGCGGCAAAGACAAGTTCCCAGTAATGGGCGTGGGCAGCAAGAAAGAGAACGACCTGGCCCGGCTGACGCTTCAGTGCATCCTTTCGAACGAAGCCATTACGGCCGCGATACCGGGGCTGTCAACGGTCTATGAGGTTGAGAATGCCGCACGGGCCTCGTACACGCGGCCGCTTGGGCAGACCGCAGCGGATAAGGAATGGCTTATGCGCATTACCGACGAGCGCTGGGCTGCCCTGCCGCAGGAATACGCCTGGCTGCGCGACTGGGAAGTCGTTTAGACCATTGGCCGACAATTAACGTTCGGGGGGCGGGTAAAATGGCGGTCGCACACGGCCTGCCCCGTTAGAAATTTTACAACGGGCAATATGATACAAAAAGAGAAGATTTCTAACGGGGCCTGCCAGCTAATACAAGGTTTAGACCGGCGGCGGACACTGCTGTGCGCTTGCCACTCGGATTTGGTTTAATACAAGGAGAAAGATAGTGCGCTCGAATATCAGAACCAATTTGTCTCTTGCGTTGGCGATACTCATCCTCGCCGGCTTTGCCTGGGTGCTCGCCGCTTGTTCTGCAGACCAATCGCAGGTCGAAAAACCCATCGGCGTCCCGCACCAATTGTCTGCTGGCCCAAGCCCATCAGGTCCGCACGAGGAATTACCAAGCAGCCCAAGCTCAATTGGTGCGGGACCAAATGGGAACAGCAAGTGTTACGTCTGCCATCCCGGACTGAGGACAGAGGAGCTCACGACGGTCCACCTGAAGATGGGTGTTACCTGCGATGAATGCCACGGGCCATCGGTCCACCACATGCACGATGAGATGTTGATGACCAAGCCTGACCTTCTCTTCGGCCGGGCAGAGGTAAAGAAGATGTGTTCAAATCCGACGTGCCACAAGCCGGGCGGAGAACGCATTGTTTATGGCTTCGAAGACCATAAAGATACCGCAGCGGTAAAGGCCTTTCACAAAAAATGGCTGGGCCGCACCCGCCCGAACGGCCGGGCCATCACGACTGACTCGGTCTGCACGGACTGCCACGGCACGCACAACCTCGACAAGCCGATAGAAACCCGGTCTGAGCAGGAGCAGGCTGGCGAGTGGATTAACGCCTTCAACGGGCGCGACCTTAAGGGCTGGCGACCTTCGGGCGACGCTTCCTGGACCGTCAAACGCGACCAAATCATTGCAACACCCGGGTCGAACGGCAAAGGCGGCACTCTCTGGACTGAGGCGGTATACGAGGACTATCTGCTGTCGGTAACCTTCCGCACCACGCGGCCCATCCACGCCGGAATCTGGCTGCGCGCCGCCGGCTCCGAACGCGGCCCAAGGGTCGAGATATTCGACCAGCCAGAGGCGGGCAAGCCCACGGCCTTTACCGGCAGCGTCTGGGTGCCTCAGAAAGGACTGGTCCTGGCAAACCTGCGTGAGGATCTCGTGGACTGCGAAAGCTGGAATACCATCTCGGTCAAGGTTCAGGGCGACCGGGTTGGAGTCTGGCTAAACGGAGAGGAAGTGGGGGCAATCCGGATAAGCGGGCCTGCGAAAGGAAAAATCGGGCTGCACATCGAGAGAGCCGCTGTGTCCGGAGCCGGGGAACTGTGCGTCCGCGAAGTGCTCGTCCAGCGGCTGGGCGAACCGGAAGAAAAAGAATCCACAACATCACAAGATTAGGAACTGAAATTATCCAGATTTAGGGAAAAATAGGGGATTTTGGGTGCTTAAGAGAGGTGGTCTGGGGGATTTGGGCAAGAAAAAAAATGGGTTTGATTGGCTTTGTTTTCCGGGACTGCGAAAATGTCATTTCTTTAATAATCCTTTGTTAATATTGAATTTACGTTCATTTTGGCCTTTCGGAAATTGGGTTTGAATTGGGTT
>JAUWBI010000109.1 GCA_030601745.1 Phycisphaerae bacterium | reverse complement strand
GAATTATGATGACAAACAAAAATATTATGATAATTTCTTGAGCCTACCTTCGCTCTTAATCTAATATGATTTTACCACCAAAGCCATTGCTTTTGCAAGCAATTTTTGCGAATTTTTGCAATTTTTTAGCCATAAAATCGGGCGGACGATGGATGGCGGAGGGGAATTTGGGAAAAATTGTTGCAATTTCTGGTTTGGGGGGTTAGGATTTGGCTGGAATGAAGCCCGTTGGAAATTGTATGACGGGGCGAGGTTGTTATAAATGGCTGAGCCGGTCGGAAATCAAGATAAGGGCGGCGATACCGCTGTCAGTAAGGTCGTGAGCGATTTTGTCGATGGCCTGAGCGACGAACACCGTATGCTGGTCGTCCTTAAGGCGCAATTGTACGATGGGACGTGGGAGCCGATGCTCGATGACCTGCGAAACCGGCTGGCGGGTAAGCCGTATATATTTAAGTTAGCGAATCGAATAAAAGACGATATCGAGCGCATTGAGGAGATGCAGGAATTCGAGACTGAGCATAAAATTGATTTAGCTGACCATGTGAAAACGTAAAGTGGAGAGTACCGGGGACGTAAGAGGAATTGGATTCCTGCTTTTGCAGGAATGACAAAAAGGACACAGAGTGGAAGTGTAAAGTTTTATTTTTTTGAAGGGTGATAAAAAATGCTGAAGAAATTGCGATGCAGATTGGTCTTATTGGTGAGTCTTCTGGTTTTGTGTGCTGCGGCGAGCGGCGCAGCTGCGGAAGGTGGCTCGCCCAGCCCCTCTGAGGGGCGGGGCTCGCGATGGCTTGTTTCGCCGGAGCTGCTTGAACACGCCGGGTTGAAGCTATTGTGGCAGAAGGAGCTGCCGATAAAGAAGAAGGAGAGTTTAGAGCGATTATTTGTTCTTGGTAATCGTGTCTATGCGCTATCGGACCGCAATTATATGGTTTCCTTGAGCAAGGAAAAGGGGGATGTGATGTTCAGCAGGCCTTTTGCGCCGCCTGGTTTTCCGGTGCTTGGGCTGGAGCTATATGAGGATGAGCTTGTATCTGAGCTTATATCTATAATTGGCGGCAGGTTGATTGAGATTAACCCGGAATTCGGCACAGAACGTAAGTCCACGCGTGTGGAGTTTGGTATAACCTGTCCTGCGGCTCGGAACAGTTCGTATTTTTATTTGGCCGGGACCGACAGGCGTATGCATACGATACGTGCAGAGGATAAAGTTCAAGCTTTTGAGGTGGCTGCTGAGAATGATTCGATGATTACTTCGATTGTTGCCGGTGAGGATTTTGTTGTCTTTGGCACCGATGCGGGCAACGTGATAAGTATCACGCCGGATTGGCCGAAGCAGCTGTGGCAGTTTGATGCCGCTGATAGTATTATCGGGCCGATTGTGAGGGATGGAGAGTCGCTGTTTTTTGCCAGTAAAGATACGAATATATACAGGGTTGACGTAGTTTACAGGGCAGGGATACCTACGAGGAAGCTTGTCTGGAAGTATCAGACGGCGGCGGTGCTCGATAAGGCGCCGCGGGTGACGCGAGAGATTGTTTATCAATATGTTCGGTATAAAGGTCTGGAGGCGATAGACAAAAAGAGCGGCAAATTTATGTGGCAGGTGCCGGAAGGCGTTGATTTGTTGGCTGAGTCGGCGGGAAAGGCCTATGTAATTGCCAAGAAGGGTGAGCTGGTGGTGATGGACAATAAGAAAGCGAAGCGGCTGTATTCGGTTAACTTTGCGAGGGTTTCGCGATATGTGGCCAATGTAGCGGATTCGAGGATTTATATTGCGGATAAGGCCGGTCGAATTGCCTGTATAAAACCGGTTGAATAATTTCGTACTGCGTATTGCGTGATGCGTATTGCGGAGAAGTGAAAAGCGTAGAGCGGAAAGCGCAAAAGCCATCGGGAGGAGAACGGGACTTTCAGTAACGTAAAAGTCAAAACAAATTAACGGATAACGTATGGCTCGGGAAGAGTTTTGAAGGAAAGGTGTTTAGATGAACGTGAAAATTAAGACGGCGTTGGTGAGTGTTTCGGATAAGAGCGGTGTTGTTGATTTTGCAAAGAAGCTGAGCAAAATGGGTGTTAAGATAATCAGCACCGGAGGGACGGCGAAGAAATTGAGCGATGCAGGGGTGAGCGTTGTTGGTATTGAGTCGGTTACCGGCTTTCCGGAGATGATGGACGGGAGGGTAAAGACACTTCATCCGAAGATACACGGCGGGCTGTTAGGACTGCGCGACAAAAAGGAACATACAGCGGCAATGAAAGAGCATAACATTGAGCCGATTGATATGGTTTGTGTGAATCTTTACCCGTTTGAAGAGACCATTGCCAAGCCGGGTTGCACGCTGGCCGAGGCGATTGAAAATATTGATATTGGCGGGCCGAGTATGATTCGCTCGGCTGCGAAGAATCATAAGTTTGTTACGGTTGTTACAGAGCCGGGACAGTATGAGCGAGTTATTGAGGAGATGGAGAAAAACGGCGGGGCGGTGAACGGTGAGCTGCGCAGCGATTTTGCGCGGATTGCCTTCGGGCTGACGGCTTCGTATGATGCTGCCATCGCAAAGTATCTTAACGGCAGGGGGGCGGTAGAGTATCCGGAGAGGGTTTCTGTTGCGCTTAAGAAGGATACATCGCTGCGTTACGGTGAAAATCCTCATCAAAGTGCTTCGTTCTATAAGCTGGCATCGAGCGTGGAGACGTCGGTCAGCAGTGCCGGCTTGTTAGAGGGCGGCAAAGAGATTAGCTTTAATAATCTTCTGGATACGAATGCGGCGTTTGAATTAGTTAAGGAGTTTGCGGAGCCGGCGGCGGTTGTCGTTAAGCACCTTAATCCGTGCGGATGTGCGGTTGATGAGAATATTTGTGAGGCGTATCGAAAGGCGTATGAGGGCGATGTTGTCAGTGCGTTCGGGAGCATTATCGCGCTGAACAGAAAAGTGGACGTTGAATTGGCCCGAACGATTATGGAATCTTACAGCCGATTCGGTAAGGCGAGAGGGGCCAGCGGGTTCTTTGCAGAGGTGATTATCACGCCGGGATTTGAGCAGGATGCAATTGAAATAATCAGGACATTGAAAGCGTGGGGCAGCAGAGTTCGGCTGATGGAGACCGGGCCGATTGACAGAGCCAAGATTGACGGTGGTGAGTTTGACGCTCGCTGTGTTGTGGGGGGATTGCTTTTGCAAAAGAGAGATTTGGTTGGCTGGGAGCCGGATGTGTTGACGTATCCGACGAAGGCCAGGCCTACACCGGAACAGCTTGAGGATTTGAGGATTGCGTGGCTTGTCGCCAAGCATACCAAGAGCAATACAATCGTGTTGGTCAAGAACAGGAAGGTTTTAGGTGTTGGGGCGGGGCAGATGAATCGTGTGGAGTCGGGCCTGATTGCATTCAAGCACGCGGGTGACGAGGCGAAGGGCTGCGCGATGGCTTCGGATGCCTTTTTCCCGTTTCCGGATAATGTAGAAAATGCCGCCAAGGTGGGCGTGGCGGCAATAGTTCAGCCGGGCGGTTCGCAAAAGGACGAGGAAGTTATTGCTGCGGCGGATGAATATGGAATTGCGATGGTGTTTACGGGGAAGAGGCATTTTAAGCATTGATTTCGTATTGCGTCGTGCGTATATCGTATTGCGTAGAAAAGTGTTGCCGCAGAGGACACAGAGGAAAAATCAGGGTTAAGGAAAACTCATAGTGACATCAGAGGTTCCAGCCCGCTATTGTCCGGTTTGCGGGAGCTGGCTTCGGGTATTTGAGCCGTTTGGTTCAAATCCAAGGCCTAACGCTCTTTGTCCTGTCTGCGGCTGCCTTGAGCGTCACCGGCTGGTCTGGATTTTCTTCGAGCGGAAAACGAGTTTTTTTGACGGAGCGCCGAAGAGTATGCTTCACATCGCGCCAGGAAAAAAGTTTGAGAAAAGATTCAAGCAAATTGCAGGCCTCGACTACCTGTCGGCTGGCCTAACTGGTAATTATATGGTAAAAATGGATATCATAGATATTCAGTACGCTGACAATTCTTTCGATGTGGTTTATTGTAGCCATGTCCTGGAGCACATACCCGATGACCGCAAAGCAATGCGTGAAATGCATCGTGTGCTGAAGGTCGGTGGTTGGGCAATAATTATGGTCCCCATCAGACCGGAAGGGACTTTTGAGGACCCATTGGCCACAGACCCCGTGGTGCGGAAACGGGTATATGGCCAAAGCGACCACGTTCGGGTATACGGCCCTGATATTAAGTACCGCCTGGAAGAGGCTGGGTTTACCGTAATGCAACTCCGTCCGCCTGATATCGTAGATGCCGAAGGCATTGTTCGCTTTGGACTCAAGGAGAATGAGATAATCTTCGTTTGTCAGAAAAAATAAATAATAGCCGATTAGTTTTTCGCTAATAACAACTTATGGGCTTGTTCGGGAGCATTATCGCATTGAATAGGAAGGTGGACGTTGAATTGGCCCGAACGATTATGGAGTCTTACAGCCGATTCGGCAAGGCAAGAGGGGCCAGCGGGTTCTTTGCCGAGGTGATTATCGCGCCGGATGCCTTTTCCAATACGAAATCGGGCAAGGGAATAAGCTGGGGGATATCGATGGGCAGCTACGGAAAATGGCCCCACCTTGTGTGCTACGACTGCGACCTCGCCCGGGAAAAGACCGGGCGCTCCTCGCGATAACGCTACCGTAGGGGCAACCCTATGTGGTTGCCCTAATCCTATGTGGTTGCCCTGGTCCTATGTGGTTGCCCTGTTTCGCCGGCGCCATTACCGGGGATAGGGCGGCCACACGGGGCCGCCCCTACGATGTTGCATCGGGGTTTTCATTGTCAATTTGCCAGTTGGCAGGGTTGTCAGCGATATATTGGCGAAAGTGGTTTAATTCGTCTTCGTTACGGATGATGTGTTCGTAATAATTTCGCTGCCATAATTTCCCGTGAAATGGAGGCCAGGCATTTTGTTTTACACCACGAATATATTGATTGGTCGTCATAGTTTTGAACCAATTTACGATATTCCCCAATGTAGGGGCAACCTTGTATGGTTGCCCTAATTTGTTATTGGTGTTATCGGGGTCAGGGTGGCCACCGAGGGCAGGGCGGCCACACGGGGCCGCCCCTACGATGTTTATGATTCTGTGAAAATGGTTGGGCATGACGACATATTCGTTTGTTTGAGTCGAGGGGAATTTGTTGGTGACCTTCTGCCACCATGTTTTTACCATAGACCCGGCGTTATTCAAGCGCATCTGGTCTTTCACTATTTCCCCGAACATATATTTTTGGTTTTGTGTGCAAATCGTAATGAAATACCAACCATCCTGTGAATAATCGTAGCCGGGGAGGCGAATGGAACGGCGGTGATGTATATTGGGGTCGTATTTTTCGGGCATAAAAGGATTGTATAGGATATGACCAGATCTGCAAGAGTTTGGGCGACCACATAGGGTTGCCCTTACAGTCCTGCGGCTTTTCGGAGTTTGGCTATCATATCTGTTTTTTCCCAGGTGAAGTTCGGGAGGTTTCTTCCGAAGTGTCCGCCATAGGAGGTTTGAGCGTAAATTGGGCGGTCAAGTTTTAAGTAGGCAATCATTTTCTTCGGTGTCAAAGGGAAAAGCTTTCTTACAATTTCGCTTATTTTTTTCTCGCTGATTTTTGCAGTTCTTTCGGTATCTACAAGGACGGAAATAGGTTCAGCTACTCCGATGGCGTAAGATAACTGGATTTCGCAGGCGTCTGCGAGGCCGGCAGCGACGACGTTTTTTGCGATGTATCGTGCCATATAGCTTGCGCTTCTGTCAACCTTTGTAGGGTCTTTACCGCTGAAGCATCCGCCGCCGTGGCTTCCTCTTCCGCCGTAGGTATCAACAATGATTTTTCTGCCTGTCAGTCCGCAGTCGCCCTTTGGGCCTCCTATTACGAATCGGCCGGTCGGGTTGATGTGGAATATGGTGTTTTTGTCAACGAGGCGTTTCGGCAGGACGGGGAGGACAACTTTTTCGATGATGTGCTTTCGCAATTGTTTATAGGCGATAGACGGTGCGTGCTGGGTGGATACTACTACTGTGTGAATGCGTTTTGGTTTGCTGTTTTCATATTCGACCGTTACCTGACTTTTTCCGTCGGGTCGCAGCCAGGGCAGTGTGTTATTCCGACGTGTTTTTTCCAGTTGTGTTGTTATAGCGTGTGCAAGCTGGATTGGCATCGGCATAAGTGCCGGCGTTTCCCGGCAGGCGTATCCGAACATTAGCCCCTGGTCGCCTGCACCCTGCTCTTTGTGCAGGCCTTTGCCTTGGGTTACTCCCTGTGAGATGTCGGTGCTTTGATTGTCAATTGAAACAATTACGGCACAGTCATCACCATCGAAACCTATGACCGGGTTGTCGTAGCCGATTTTTTTGATTGTCCTTCTGACGACGCTCGGGATGTCCACATATGCTTTTGTTGTGATTTCGCCGGCGACTACGACCAGGCCGGTTGTTACCAGTGTTTCACAGGCCACTCTGCTTTTCGGGTCCTGTGCGAGCATTGCGTCAAGGATTGCATCGGATATGTGGTCGGCGACTTTATCAGGATGGCCCATTGTTACGGACTCACTGGTGAAGAGGTATTTGTTGGTGTCACAAAGAGGGTTGCTGTGAATCGATTTTTTTGCCATTTGTGGTTTGCCCTTTTAACGGTTCATAGTTCGTCGTTCGTAGTTCGTAGACTTTGAGCTATCGTTGAGTCTCCAGTCATATTTTATATATTTGACGGAATAATTTTTTATTTCAAGGAAAGACACGTCCCGCCTGGAAATATAATTGGTGAGGAGGTTCAAGACGGCCCGGGTTGCGAGCTGCTGGTCTTTAAATTTTTTGTCTGTACCGTATTTGCTGATAAACTCTTTTCCGTACCAGGTTGGTTGAAGTATGGCGGAAAGATAGACTGTTTGCTTGTCTCTGTCTATTTTGAATGCGCGTGGGCCGGCAAGGAATTTTTTAGCCTGGTCGTCCAACTGCTTGTAGAGCTTGTGTCCATAATACGGCTCATTGCGCAAAGGTGGGCTGGAGAGGCAGGCCCCGGATATGGCAAAAAATACTCTCGGTTCGTCGGACTGTTTTCGGAAAAACCACTGTTCCACTTCAAGAAGTGTAAATTGCTCGTCCATTACAATAAACTTGTATTCCTTCCAGATGTTACCGAGATGTCTGATGCTGGTAAACGGCCAGTAGAACAGACGGATTCGTGATGGCTTAATGGGATAATTGTCGACAATTATTTTGAGCAATTTTATGTTATATGCGTTAATCCAGAAGGCGATTTTGTCCTCTTTGGTCCAGGAGTTATATTCGTTTTGGTCGAGTTTGGCGAATTCATCCAGGAGCTGAGTCAACTCCAGCCTTTTTAGCTTTAGCTTTCTATAGTCAACCATTCCCTTATCGTTGACGAAGGCCTTTAAGATAGGGGCACATTTGTCGTGAAAAGCAACTTTGGTGGGAGGTTTGGGCCTGGGGGGTTTGGGTTTTGGAGGTTCGGCCTTCGGAGGTTTGGTCTCCGGCGGTTCGGTCTTGGTGGGTTCGGTCTTGGTAGGTTTGACCTCATTAGGTTCGACCTTAGGGGGTTTGACCTCGTTGGGTTCAGCTTTAGCGGGTTCGAGCTCATCAGGTTCGGCCTTCGAGGATTCGACCTTCGGTGGTTCGGCTTTCGGAGGTTTGACAGGTTCGGGCTTTACGGGGGGGCAGCCGGCGATAAAGACCGATACGGTTAGCGAAGTTATGAAAGTAACAAGGCACTTAGTCATTTTTTAGCTTCTAATAAATGATTACGCAATTTTTCAGCTATAAAAATTACTCAATTTTACATTAGCATAAGACATCGGGCAGTAAATGCAACGATTTGTTAGTTGTTTTTATCGTATTTTTAGAGAGCAATCTTGATTTTTTAGGCAAAGCATTTTATGCAAAAACAGGTGAGATGATATATTTTAGCCCTTTAAGACGGCTAAAGGAACCATTCGCGCGACGGGTTTTGCCCAGCCACATTCGGTAACAATTCTGACGACTTCGTCAATGTCTTTGTAGGCGTCCGGCGCTTCTTCCTTTATTTTGCGTCTATTGCCGGTGATGAGCTTTATGCCTTCCATACTGCGTTTGAATCGTTCATCGCTAATCCTGGCCGGCGTAATAACTCTGCCTCTGCGAATTTTTCCAAGAGCAGCGGTGCGGCTCATTACTCTGCCTGCTCCGTGGTTGACCGAACACAAAGATTCATCGGAATTTCCTGTTCCGACGAGTAGAAAACTTGCGGTACCCATTGAGCCCGGGGTTATTATTGGCTGGCCGATATTTGCGAAGGCGGTTGCGGCCATACGCCCGGGTCCGAAGGCGCGTGTGGCACCTTTGCGGTGTACCCAGAGGCGGCTTCCTTCGTGTGTTTCAAGCTTTGCCATATTGTGAGCGACATCGTAAACCATTTTGAGCGGTGTTGGGCCGAACATCCTGTTAAAGCAACGTCTTACAAGCAGGGCCATAATGTGGCGATTGGTGAAAGCGAAGTTTGCGGCAGCAGCCATTGCGGCGATGTAATTTTTGCCGGCGTTGGTTTCGGTAGGCAGGTATGAGAGCATTTTTCTTCTTTCGGCCATTTCTGGTCTTCCGGCGGCGATACTCATGTATTGGTCGGCGATTTCAAAGCCGAACCGACGGGAGCCGGAGTGTATCATTACAACGATTTGATTTTCAAAAAGGCCGAAAGTTTTCGCCAAAGTCGGGTCAAAGATTTCCTGGACGTATTGAATTTCAATAAAGTGGTTTCCGCCTCCGAGAGTGCCGAGCTGTCCGGCCCCTTTTTGTATTGCAACCTTTGGTACTGCGGCGGGGTCGGAGGGCAGGTGGCCGTTTTCTTCGATTCTTTTAATGTCGTCGGCAAACTCATCGGGGTCGAATGCCTCCCAGGCCTGGTGGCGGATTCTTTGTGCGAGTGTAGGTACGGCGGCGGCACCTTTATTGATGACGAGCTCGATGCCGGCTTTGTCCAATGGCAAGTTGGCCCTGCCTTCGCCGAGCGGGATGTCACGGGCGATAGAGACAGCGATTTTGTCGGTGTCGATGTCGCCTTTTGAGAAAGGCGTGCGCAAGAGCCGCATACCACAGTTTATATCGTATCCGACGGCGGCGGGCATTATGGCGCTGTCGAGTCCCATAACGGCGCCGATGGGTATGCCAAAGCCGACGTGGATATCGGCGGTGGCGAGAACTTTCTTTGCCGGCGGCAGAGAGGCAGCATCGCAAAGCTGTCGGACGGCATCGGGTTCGAGCTTGATGGCTTCGGAGGCGAAAATGGTTGCATCGGTAACCATCCGGCCGTGGCGTTCCATATACAGCCGCAAGGGGTCTATGCGAACAAGTTTTGTAAAGGATTCGGCCATAAATAATCCCCTTAATAAAGCTTATCGGTTCTCTGGATATTATTATACCGGCTTTACACTTTATGGACAGGAACTATTGCGATTATAGTAAAGAAAAACTGCCTGTTAGACGAGTGTAGAATAGACGAAGCCGGGGACTGAATTTGCTTGACAAAAGCCGGTTTTAACGTTAATCTGGATAGTATTGAACGCAGGTCCAGGGTGAAATCTGCTTGTTTTTGAGGGTGTTTATAATAATGAAGGGTAAAGGGGCGATTTTTGGTGTTTTGGCGGCATTTTTGGTTTTAGTGATGCATTCGGGTTCTGAGGCCGTCAATACCAGGGCGATTGACAGGGTGCGCAATAAGGGGGTGCTTGAGAGCAGAGATTTTCAGATTATTGACGATTTTGTGAATGAGGCGGTGCGAGAACTGGTCAGGACCAAAGATTTTTCGTCTATTGCAGCGATTCGTTCCGTCATTCTGGCACGCAGCTCGAGCAAAACGAGCGTTCAAGCCCAATATTCCGAGCAGTTTTCCAAGTCGGCCCATAAATACATCTCTTCAGGCTTTCAAGAAGCGGAGAAACTAACGCAGGAAGGTCGCAAGCTCAAGGTAAAGGTTAATCTTTTGATTCTGATGGATGGCCTGGAAGATGTGCGGTTGGCAGATTTGGCTATCGGGATGCTGAAAGATAAGAGTACGGTTATTCGCTACCTTGCGGTTCATTCAATTACTAACGCGGGTATTGTAAAGCAATTAAATTCTGGGGGGGCGGACAATTCTAAACTGGCGCGCCTAATCGTCGAGCGTCTCGGCGGGCTGGTTGACCCCCCGCCGGTTGCTTCGCAACGCGAAGCTGCGGGGGAGGTGATACGTTTAATGGCTGAATTTGCGGCTGCGGTGAACGTTGCGCAAGGAGAGGAATTGTTGGGCCAGATAGCTGATATGCGAATGAAAAGATACGCTGACTGGACGGTGAAATATGAACTTCTGGATGCTGTCATCCTAAGATTGCTATCCGAGAAGGTATCTTCCGGGGGTTCTCCTATGGAGTCCTTACGGACGAGCAAGGCAGCCGTTGCCCGCCGCTTCGGGCAGCTATACTCTTACGTGCTCCAGAGATATGTTAAGGGGCGGGATTCTCTAAGTGCAACCCAGAAACATCAACTGGCTTCGGTACTGGTGGAGATAGAGAAATCGTGTATCGGCAAACTTTTGATGCCACAAACGGTGATAAAGAGAGCTGTTGAGCGGGGTGATTATACGGCTCTTTTAGAGGAGCATAGTAGATTACTCGGAGACAAAACACGAGCCGGGCGATTAGGGTTGAAGCTGAAGTTTGACTACGGCAAGACCAGCGATGGTGTCAAACGTATCGCTCCGCTTGCTTTGCCGCAGCGACCCAGGACCAATTAGACGGGAGTTCGCACTCACGTCTAATTAGTGCGGGGCAATAAGTTGCGGCCCGAAAGACGTCCCCGCAGCTTCGCGTTGCGAAGCAACCGGCGGGGATGTGGTTGCCCTGGGCAGGCACACGGGCCTGCCCCTACCAAAATGGCGTTTCCAAACATTGGAGGTTTGGTATTATGAATGGACGCAGAGGCATCTTCACATTTTTCATCTTTCTGTTCCTGTCGGTCATTATCCTGCTGCAAATTCTTTCGATGGTCCAGTCGGACCGATTGTATGAGCGTCTTAATTATCTTGTAGATATGTGGCAAAGCAGGGGGCCTGTGAGGGCGGCTCAGGAGAAGGGACGCTCGCCCAGCCCCTCCGAGGGGCGGGGCTCGGCTGATTTGCCGGGAGAAGAATATCCCGGCGACGAGGGCGACTGGCTGGTGTGGAGAATCGGCGCTGAGCCGGCTACACTGAATCCGGTCACGAGTAAAGACCTTTACGCACTGTGGATTGCCTCCGGGAATATTTTTGAAAGTCTTTTAGAATATGACTACGATGAA
>JAUWBI010000002.1 GCA_030601745.1 Phycisphaerae bacterium | reverse complement strand
CAGGTACGAGCGGCATACCGGCGCGAAGCAGTGTCGCCAACTGACGCGCGACCCTGCAGACGTCCCTCGTACGGATTCTTCTGAATATGTCCCTTTCGTACGTTTTTTGCTGCGTATCAGCACGGCCATCAATGTCGGCTGCTTGATGCGTTGGGACCGGCTTCTTCTCAGTTAACAGATTGGATTCAACTACCGACACGTTCAGTTACTCCTGTATTTGTTTGCACATAATCCTGTGTGACCCTGCAAACTTCTTCGAGAGTAGTTTCACCGGCCAATGCCTTATGCAATCCATCCTCTCGCAAGGTGCTCATACCTTTTTCAATGGCAGCTTCTTTTATAATGTGTGAGCCGTGTCGTTTACTTATTAGTTCCTTGATGTCGTCATCGATAACTAACAGTTCGAAGATGCCTGTTCTTCCCAGGTATCCTGTATCAAGACAGTTATCACAGCCAGGTCCTTTGTAGAGCTGCCCTTTAGTTGCAGAAACTTTTTCGTTTTCTGGCCATAGTGAAAGCACTTGCTCGTCCGGGGTGTACGGTCTTTTGCACTCCGGGCAGATGATTCGTAAAAGCCGCTGCGCCATGACCGCAACGACCGACGATGAAATCAGGTAAGGCTCAATACCCATATCAATTAGCCGGGTTACGGCTGAGGCCGAATCATTGGTATGCAGAGTGCTCAAAACCAGATGGCCTGTAAGGGAGGCCTGGATTGCAATCTCAGCGGTTTCAACATCCCGAATTTCTCCTATCATAATTACATCGGGGTCCTGCCTGAGAATGTGGCGCAGACAGTTGGCAAATGTAAGATTTATCTTCGGCTTTATCTGCATTTGCCCAACACCGGGCAGTTGATACTCAATAGGGTCTTCAACCGTAAGGATGTTTCTTTCTTCGCAGTTAAGTTCGCTGAGAGCTGCATAGAGCGTGGTTGTCTTGCCGCTGCCCGTAGGGCCCGTGAGCAAAATTATGCCGTGCGCCAGTCTAATTAGATTTCTAAAGTGATTGAGTACCTCCGGGGAAAAGCCAATCTCGTTCAATCCCAATTCACCGCTGCCCTTGTCCAGCAATCTCAGCACTACCCGTTCGCCGCCCGATGTCGGGATGACCGAGACTCGAATATCCACTAAGTTCTGGCCTATCTTAATTCGGCTCTGGCCATCCTGCGGCAATCTTCGTTCGGCAATGTTAAGATTCGCCATAATTTTTAATCGTGACACGAGAGCCGCAATTTGCTGTTTCGGTAAAGTAAATATATCGTGCAATACGCCATCAACCCGAAAGCGTATCCGGGCTTCATTTTCGTATGGTTCAATGTGAATATCGCTGGCCCGGCTGTGCACCGCCTGGAAAAAGATTTTATTGACTAATTTTATGACAGGCGCTTTGTTGGCAATGTTGAGCAGGTCTTCAGCCTGAGTTTGAACACAAGCTCTATCAGCATCATTATGATTACTTGGTGAATCTTGCGCGTTAGGGTTTTCATTATCACTGCTGACACTTGTGCTCTGATAGTAGCAACGACTTATTGCCTGCTCTATTTCAGAAGCAGGGCAGATAACCCGACTGCACGGCTGGGCGGCTTCACAAACGCCCTCTATCGAGTTTGAGGTCTCGGCTAAGACGGTTGAAATCGCATCGTATGCTTCTACATTGAGCGGGTCCGCCAAGGCAATTGCAACCTGGCCGTTTTCCAGCAGAAGAGGAATAGCACATTGCTTCTTAAGAAATTCAAGCGGCAGTTTCCTTACGAGCTGCGGATTCAACTGCTCCGGCAGTATGTTTTCCAGATACTGACCCTGCAGTTGTTTTATTAGTTGTTCGTCCGGTTTTGTGCTCACCAGTGTGTCTCCTCGTCCCGCACCAAAACGGCGTGAGCCGAAGCTCTTTCGGTGCAGGATTAGTGCTCCCTGTTTTATTTCTCAAGGTCTTCCAGCGCCGGCTTCATTTCTTCCCTCTTTCTCTCGGTTATCTGCTCCAGGTCCTTCTGGCTGGCCATAATATGTGGTGTTATGAATATAAGCAGATTCGTTTTTTGCAGCCGGTCTCTCTGGAATCTAAACAAACCGCCAACCAGAGGAAGGTCACCCACGAAGGGAATTTTCTTCTCAATAGTAGTTTTGTCATCTCGAATAAGACCGCCGATTACAATAGTCGAGCCGCTATTCATAGAAACGACCGTCTGGGCTTGTCGTTTGGCAGTTGTGGGCGTATTAACGGAGGTCCCCGTAACTCCTTCAATAAGCTTGGTGAACTCACTGTCAATTTCAAGCCTGATGAGTCCGCCCTGACTGATGTGCGGTGTTATCTCTAAGCTAATTCCAACGTCCTTGTATTCGAAAGTGTCTATCACGGTGGGTGTGAGGGGGTCTGCTTCGGTAATTCTGGATTCTATGACGTAGGGGATGTTTTCACCCACGATTATCTTCGCTTTATGGTGGTTTGAGGTTGTGATATGTGGTGTCGAAAGGATATTAACTCCCGACACTTTCTCCAAGGCGTGCAGTATTGACCCAATTCTTATATCTGAGCCGCTTCTTCTCCACGCACCAACGGCCAGGCCTTCAAGGTTTCCGGCGGCAAAATCCACCCGGGGACCGAAACTTGTTGCTCCGAAAAATCGGACACTATCTTCCACGGCCTCGTCAAGCGTGGCCCAGTCGATACCTATTTCTATTAAGCTGTCTTCACTCACCTCAATAATGAGCATTTCAACTAAAACCTGCTCCCGAACTATATCCAGCTTTTCTATAATCTCGGCGATGACCTCGTAGTCCTGTGCCGAAGCGGCGATGATTAATGCGTTTGTACCCTCATCAGCAGTAACCTGGACTTGCTGGGCGCCTTCGAGTGCGCCGGTGATTCTCAAATTTGTAAGGGCGGCTGTAAGTGAATCGGCAACTTCTTTGGCCTGTGCGTTTTCGAGGTACACCACGTGAACATTGTTTGCGCCAGTAGGCCGTTGAACATCAAGCTGCATTATTAATCTCTCGATTGTCTCGGTGTCCTGAGCATTGGCAACAACAATAAGAGAATTGGTCCTCACATCAGGCAGAATTCTCATACCTGTCCCAGTCTGAGGTATACTTCGGCTGCGCCCAACCTGTGAAGAGCTGACCCTGCTTTTCTGCATTATGCGGGTTATTTGCTCGCTGAGGGCCTGTGCGGAAGCATAATTTAAGCCAAATACGGTAATCTGTTCTTTTACATCGAGCTTTTGAATAATTTTGGCAATGTGATGTATATTCGAAGATGTGTCTGTAATCACAATCGAATTTGTCTTGGCGTAGGTTGCCATCTGTGCGCCTGTAGCTAAAAGAGGCTGAATAATCTGGCTAATCTCCGCCGCATTAGCGTAACTGAGCGGAATAATCTGCGTTACAAGAGAATCGTTTTGGGGAATTTCTGAAGGGTTACTGCCAAAGCGAACCTGCAGGTTGCGCTTGGCAGCCTCTGCTCTCGGGACTATCTTTACGAGATTTCTTCCAGCCGGCACAGCAGCGTACCCTTTGACTTCCAGAATTGATTCTAAAACCCTGTAAACGTCGCCAAGACGTATCTTCGTAGGGAACATCACCGTAACGGCGCCGCGAACACTGTCGTCCACGACAAAGTTAATACCAGTTATATCACCAACGGTCTTCAGCACCATCCGGATATCAACCTGGTCAAAGTTTACGCATATAAGCTCGTCAGCCATACCAGGATTATCAAGTACAGGCAGATTTACGGCTGTCTCTGAAGATGACTGCTCTGCCGTCGTAATAGTGCTCTTGCTTGTGGTTAAGGTTTCTGCAGGGGAATAAGCCTGCGTTCTTGCAGCCACCGGAATAATTGTCTTACGGGCCGTAGTAAACTTCGATTTATACTTGCTATTATTCTTAACTGTTTCAGGCTTTGGAAGAGTAACTAACTGCATTAGCTCTTTTTTCTCGGCGGGGGTTGTAAGCATTGTGTTTGATTGCTCAATTTGCTTTACATCAAGCTCTTTAGAATGCAAATCTTCAGTTAGCTGTGCAGAATGCTCTTGTTGTGGATGAACCGTCATAGTAGTAGATTCTGGTGTGCAGCCCACAAAATTTGCGCAAAATATGCAGGCAAGGCACACAAAGCTGTTTAACAACACTTGCAGCTTTCGCTTATTTGTATTCAGGTTTTTTAACTCCATTTTTTTCACCTGTTTAGCATTAGCTCTTAGATTTCCTTCCAGACTATTTCACATAGCAAATGACAACTTTTTAGTCTTGTTATCCCGCAACAGCTCTATATCTATGACCGGCTGTGACCTTGCTTTTTTGAAGATCTGATAAGCCCTTTGTTTGTTAGTAAGTCGGTGCCCGTTTACTGCACGAATAATGTCACTATTCTTTAGCCCCAGCTTTTTAACTGCGCTTATGTTTTCTAAGTCCGTTATTCTAAGGCCTTCTATCTGGCCGTCCACGAAGTAAGGCTCAATAGCCGCATTATTCAATATTGCCTCCACAATGCCGGCGGTTTTTCGGACGTCAGTGCCAGCTTTTCTGGTTGGCAAATCAGCTCTCACAACGTTACTACTTATTTCGTTGGTAGTCTGTGACGAAACTACCTGGCTAATATTGTTGCTGCCGGACTGTCCTATATTGAGTCTTAATACTTTTCTTTGTCCGTCGCAGACCAGAACAACTGCATCTTTTTCAATACTTTCAATACGGGCGCCCGCGACCGTCTGGTCTATCTCGTACAGGTCAAGCACGCCGGTTTTAAGGTCCTTTATAACGGCCCTTGCAAGTGCCGGGCTGCCAGATATAGTGCCGGATAATGCCAACCCTAACTCCTCAGAGACCGAGTGCCTGGAACCGGTAAAATTAGCCGTTGATGTCCATTTACCTGAGGTGCCAAACGGATTTCTTTCTACGATTTTAGCATAGTCTTCAAACGACAAATCCGGCGAACCTGTTGCTTCATTTTCATGTGTTGCGCTGCCGCCCAGTGCCGAAGCCGGGGTCGAGCTCTTTTCTCTGTGCTCGGGCAACAACGTTCTAACGACCACATAACCCAGCACCAACACAATCGCTAACTTACTTATTAACAAAACTTTACGAATATCCATTTTGTGCCTTCCTTCCTTCATTTAAACAAACACTGCTGCCACACAGAAGTAGTAGGTATTAGCCAGTCCATGAAACAAAATTGGCGCTAATAGCGACCTAGTCCGGATAAACAGCCAGCCGAGAATCAGACCAGGCAGAAATATTAGAACCGATATTATTTCGCCTTGAACTATGATATGAGCGGCCGCAAAACAAGCAGCCGATATTATTATACTTATCCATTGTAGCAGCCTGCGTCGCTCTTGTATTATTGCGCTCGTTGACTTCAGAATATTATTTTGCACGTAACCTCTGAAAAATACTTCTTCAGCTACGCTGACGTACATAAACTGATAAAGTAACCAGCCGACCCAGCCCTGTCCCTGCGGCGGCACAGGTCGCAAAGGTAAATGCAATCCGTAAGACTTCAGCAACCACATACCACCAAACATAGCTGGAAAAACCACAGCGCAGGTCCAGCAAAGTACTCGAAGCGTAAGTTTAATTTGCTTAGCATCGAAACCAATTTTAGGAAACTTATTGCCTTTAATTGCTGTCGGGATAAGCGCGGCAGCTATCAAAATACCTGGAGCCATAAACCAGACAGCTCTGGACAGAGAACTTTCGTCGAGGACCTTGATTGCCAGAATTGCGACAATCGTTACCAGCGCGGTCTCCATAAGCAAACGTGTATTCAGTCGCTTTAACCTGATGCCAAAAAACGGAGCCGACTCGATGGCCGGCAGTGGATTGGCAACACTTAGTTGTCTGGATGGATAGCTCATTTTTAACATCAGCTTTTTGCAATATTGTGTGCCTTCCTTTTCCGCCTGTCTCGCAGTTTCAGTATTAACATTGCCACAGCCAGACCGATGTATGGTAATAGGAGTTCCACTATGCTGTCTTGGCTGTTAGGAGACATCGAACAGCCGCCTCCGCCGCCGCCTCCCAAAAGGCCACCTAGCGCTCCTCCAAGAATAAATGGCGAAAAGTGTGTGGTCTTGAAACGCAGAGCATGTAAATTCGAAGATATTACAATGGCCTGAACGTCTGTTATACCTTGTTGACTGAGTGTGTTGGTAAGTGAATTATACCAATATGCTTTGTATGATACATTTTCGGAGCCGTTGACTTCGTATGGTATTGTAATCGTAACCGGCTTGGTAAATTCCATTCCACTTGGGCCAAATTCATAGACCCCGGTGGAACGCTCAAAATTGAACTTTTGGGGATTCTTTATTCTTGAGATTGTAACCTCTACATCACATAAATATGCCCCCTGTGGCACTTCGGCGGAAACATCGTCTACACTCTGTATAGCATTCCACATTGTCCCCACAGTTGCTTCCGACGTAATAGAAACATTTGTTGATGCCAATTCAGATTCTATGTAAGTGCTTCCAGCATAACATATATCCGTTCTCTCATTAGTCCATACTAAATACGGATGACCGTGTCCGTCTATGCCTATTGCCGGTTCGCTTTGGTCTGAATTTGTGCCCTCGTCACCCACAAACACATTTGCTCCATAATCCCCCTCCGAGCTTATTTCAGCGAGATACAAGTCTGCATCTGCGTTGCGCTCATCCCGCCAGCAGGTAAAAACCTTTACATCATCTCCCGTGCCCGTGGTGATAATCACTGGTGATATCTGGTCTGCGCCGGTGTCATCGTCGATAATGCTGCTTCCCGTTAGAGGGGTCAGGCCACCAGTGGTTTTAGCGTAGAAAATGTCGTCATCCCCAGCTGTAGTTCTATCGTCAACCCAAACCAGATGCAAAATAGACCCGACAGCTTCGGTAGCAATCGCAGGACTTGATTGACTCTCTTCTTCGGTTACTACGGGGATATTGGCCCACGAACCGTTTGACGCTGCTCCGTAAATGTCGTTCTTCCCGCTGTTCGTATCCGTCCACACAACGTAAATCGTATTGTCGGAATCTACAGCAATGGCCGGCTCAACCTGGTCGGAACTATCAGACGTTATTTGTGAAACCGTTTTGGTTACAAAACCATCGCTCGATTTGGCTACATAAATATCCTGATTGCCGTTGCGGTCATCTTCCCAAACAATATATGCATTATTTGGTAAGGAGCTATCAACAACGATAGCTGGATTAATCTGGTTATCATTTGAGTCAGTAACCCTTATTTCAGCGGACCAGTCGTTTGAGGTTGATACGTAGATGTCCCAATTCCCTCGCCGATTATCCTGCCATGCGACGTATAATGTGTCATCACTACCTGCAGCAATAACAGGATTACACTCAGCAGCATCGCTTGTTAGCTGAACGCTACTGCCAAAGTACTCTGCTTCCGCTTTAAGTTTGCCGATATAAATATCTCTGCTGCCTGTCACTCCTGCGTGCCAGGCTGCCCATATGTCCCCTTTGCTGTCCCGTACCGTTACAGGCCTACCTTTCTTGAGATTGCTCAAGTCGACCTTTTTGTTCTCGCCGAATGAACGCATCTCGGTCTTGAAGGAGTAGGAATACTCCTCCATTACATTGCCGGCAAGATCCGTAGCGTTTGCCGTGACATTTATTGGCTGGTCGAAATCAAACATTTCGTTCGATTGGTAGATAAATGCATAATGAGCTTTTGTGCCTATTCGGTGGCAGTCACCGTAGGTAGTTGTATTACCTGAGTATACCGTTTCACCATTGACTTCAATTTCTACCGAATTGGCATCAACGCCGTCTCCTGAATCGGTAATATCCAAAATTACTAATGTATTCAGAGGAGCCTGTATTGAGTCTGCCTGGGGTGAAAGATTAGCAACTGCTGGGGCTGTTACGTCCTGCTCATCAATAGCGAAGCTCGCAGCAATTGTATGATCGGCAGTAACGTTTGTGAAAGTATAGCTGTTCACAGCACCAACCGAGCTGCCATCCACTACCACATCGGAGATGTGGTATCCTGCGTTTGCGGTGATAGTGAATGTCTGGTTCTCGCCCTCATTGACCTGCGTAGTGCCGCTCGGACTGATCGTTCCGCTACCGCTGGCACTGGCTGTAATCGTATAGGTATTAATATTAACAGCAAAAGTAGCAGCAATTGTATGATCGGCAATAACGTTTGTGAAAGTATAGCTGTTCACGGCCCCAACCGAGCTGCCATCCACTACCACATCGGAGATGTGGTATCCTGCGTTTGCGGTGATAGTGAATGTCTGGTTCTCGCCTTCATTGACTTGCGTTGTGCCGCTCGGACTAATCTGTCCCCCGCTACCGGCGATGGCTGTAATTGTGTAGGTATCAATAGCAAAAGTGGCAGCAATTGTATGATCGGCAGTAACGTTTGTGAAAGGATAGCTGGTCACAACACCAACTGAGCTGCCATCCACTACCACATCGGAGATATGATATCCTGTATTTGCGGTGATAGTGAATGTCTGTGAGCCACCTGAAACGACCTGCGTAGTGCCGCTCGGACTAATCGTGCCGCCACCGCTGGCACTGGCTGTAATGCTGTAGTAGATACTTACCGCAGCGGTAGTAAAGTCATTGTCCTGGCTGATAGATTGGTTTCCCGACGCGTCTGCTGATATTACGCGGTAATGATACAAGGTTCCAGCCTCTAAACCTGTAGGTGTAAGAGTGTGAGAAGTAACAAGAGCGGGGTCAGAGATGCTGTTTCCATAATTTGTATCCAAGCCATACTCTACCTGAGAAGTGGCAGGTTCATTTGTAGTCCAGGTAATGGTTGCTTGTGAAGTAGTTACGTTTGATGATTGCACATTCGAAATAACAGGTGGGGTTGTGTCTGGTGTTGTGCCTTCGTCATAAAGCTCTAAAATTTCAGCCGTATTTAAAGCACGGTTGTAGATACGTACTTCATCAATGATTCCTCCGAAGGCCTCAGTTCTATCTGAGCTGTATCCGTTATTGCCTATATCGGCATAGGTCTCTAAAATGGATAACCCTGTAAACGTACCACTAGCTTTTTCAACACTATCTACATAAACAACATAGTTTGTCCCTTCCCAAGTCAGCGCAATGTGGTACCAGATATTTGTATTTAAATCTTGGATATTAGTATGCCTGGTATGAGAATCACCTAATCCTAAATCTAAGTTACCGGAAGCATCATCGGTGTACAACTGTATTCTGTTGGCCCAGGGCTGTGTGGCATGGGTGAAGAGGTATTGGCCAGTACTTGAAAAATTCTCCGCATAGCTCCACAAGGCAATAGTTCCACTGCTAAGATTGAGATTACCCGTTCCAATTTGCACAGCATCATCAACGCCATCAAAGCTTAGGGCTCCATCGATTTTACCAGTAGTCCAGGTTGGCCCATTTATCAATGTTCCAGTATTACTATTACCCGAAGAATCCACAGCACTATTGCCACTACCATCATCAAATCTCCAGTGACCCACTAATCCATAGTCGTATTCATAATCTGTTGTTGTTTCTGTCATTGGATTGCCGGAAGTATCCCGTACATTTACAACTGTTAAGGTATAGGTTCCTTCTGCGTGAGCTGAAGTTGTTAGAGTAACTGTATCGGTATCAAGAGAAGCTGCAGCTACTGATATTCCATTATTAACACTGTAATTATTTGTCTGTTCTGCCGATGTTGAATCTAATAGCTCGCTGAAAGTAATTTCAACCGAGGTCTCAGAGGAACTAACTGATACAATAGATGGGGGAGTAGTATCCGAGAAGGTTGTAGCTTCGGCAGTATTACTTCTATCTGATTCAAGGCCTGCACCATTCACTGCTGAAACCTTATAGGAGTACGGTGTGCCACCATTGAGCCCTGTGTCTGAATATGAATTGGAAACTGATGTTGCAATGAAATTGGCATCTCTGTAGATATTATAGTGACTTATGCCAGATTCGGGGTCAGAAGATTCGTCCCAGGATAAATCTATCTGATGCTCACTTATGGCTGTGGCACTCAAATTCTGAGGTGTAGAGGGAGGGGTAGTGTCAGGAGGCCCTGAGATGTATTCATAGCAGCCGGCATCTGGGCGCCCGATACGTGGATTGCCAAGGATGTCGGTTTCAGGATAATTGTTTGGGTCGCCTCGATTAACTGCTCGGCAACCTTCTTTTAACCTAAAATCATAATTATAGCCATCTACAAACAGCTCTGTTAAAGCTGTTTGCCAATCAGGAAAGCCATAACTGTGAGGTTCATCCTGCCATGGTGCTTCCCTTCCTTTGTAGATATGAATGTTGTAATCATGATAGATTACAGAACCAGCAGGGAAACCACTACCTCCATAAGTAGAAACAAAAATGTTGTTGTAAGATTGAGCGTTAGATATGTCATCATGAAACAAGAGTTGCCCAATATTTGGCCCACATTCTTGTCCTACTGCAGGGTCACAGTCAGGTAAATCCCAATAATGGCCAATTACAGTATTATTTCTAAAAGTAAGATTATTACTACGAGCACCAATGTGCGCTTCAGTGCTCCAAATATCATATAGCAAGTTATTCTCAATCAGCACATTATTCCCAATGAAACCTGTAGAAGTTGCTGTTTGTCCATAGAAATATATTCCCTGTGAACCTAAAATAGGGCCAAGTTCATTTCTTCTGATGATAATATTTGAAACATCGCCACCCATGGAAATAGCGTCTGGATGTTCACCTTTATAAAGTCTGTGGTTGTAATAAATATGATTGTCCTCGATAAGAATATTTTTTTCCTGATAGGGCTGTCTGCGGTCAACCAATATGTGGTCATCACCTATGTCATACCAATTATTGCGAGCCATTATTACATTTGAGGCGCAGCAATAAATACCGCTCTTATAAGTATGTATATCGGAATCTTCAATTTTAATGTCATTAGCTCGAGGATATAACATAATCCCGCAACCATCTGCGACCCCTGTGCCGAATATTGTCAAATTTTTAAGTCGTACACCGACACAGTTGCTCAAATACACAGCGCCTTTGATATGCCTCTGCACCGTTATACCTTCAAAAATATAAGGCGTATAATAATAGTTGTTCGTGTTGCCTAACTTTATCCTTGTAAAAATAGGCGTGTGTTCTTCCTCAGCCTTAAAAGTAATAAACTGCGTGTTTGCAGGCAAAGGTTCGGTCATGCTACCTGTATATATTGGAAAACTAACAGGATTATCAACATCACCATAATTCCCATCACGCAATATTACAGTGTCACCATAGGTGGCAGTGTTAAAGGCTTTGTTTATAGTTCTCCATGGGCCGGTTGTGCCGTTCCATTCAGGAGCAAGTCCATCCCAGCTGTCGTCGCCGTTGACAGCATCAAGATAATAGGTTGCCGCGGTTGCCGCGTTTGCTGTGTTTCCCGCAGCAGCAAAGTGAAACAAGCCGCTAATCAGCAAACAGATTATAAGGAGCGTCCGTGAAGGCTCATACCCTCGCCTGTATGCCAGGTGAAATGTCTCTATTTTTTTATTTGCCGTATACATTCTTCAGCCCCCCAAGAAAAATACCTTGTCCCGTATCTTCCTAATATAAAATGTAACAAATAAATTCTAACAGAGGCAAACATGACACTTGACCTTGTACATCCATGCTGAGATTTGCGCATATAACTTCCTACTAGCTTTATTATCGGGCTAATACAACGATAGACTTTAGCTGCGTTTTTAGCTATTTCACAGATTTTACCTATGTTGTGCCACATAAATCTTTAGATTCCTCGTATTTTACTATGTAATTTAGCTATTTTTTTTTCTTTTTTTTTCTTTTTTTTGCAATTAAAAGACTTGACAGAGATTTAGACAACTGATACAATCCCTGCGATATTCAGATTTTTTGGTACACCTCGCAAGGATGGAGGGGCCATATCTAAGTTGTTCCCAAGGGATTGACAGGTTGTAAGGTGGCGGTGCGGCTGTGCCGGCGGCAGGCTTGTTACGGACAAGGTTTCTGTAGTCTGGCCTATTCCTATTTAGGAACGGAGGCGATATACAGAAACCTATTTTTGGGCTTGGTCAGTACTACTTTTGGGCTACGTTTTTCATGGTAGTCAAAAGCCTACTATTATCGGCCTGTAAGAATGCAACCTGAGGCGGAAAGGACCAAGAGTGCAAGACGTGAGACCGAAAAAATTGGGCAAGGCTGCAGGGTGGTTCATCTGGATTTTGGCCGTCCTGCTCTTGGTATTGTCCGGCATAACCTACCGTCTTCTGGCGTCTCACTTTGAGCTACTTTTTGATACTCCCATTTCGCTGCCTGTACCCCTGAGCGCTTTGCCTGTACAAATCAGCAATTGGGTCGGCAAGGATTTGTCCATTCCTAATACTACTAAGGAATATATGGAGAAGAACTTTGCGGATGATTTTTTGAGTCGACGGTATGTTAACGCTGCGACTCAGGCCTGGGCCGATGTGTATATCGTATATTGCTCGTCCCGACCTGCGGGTATACTGGGCCATCAACCTCGGGTGTGCTATCCCGCATATGACTGGGTCTATGATGGTACCGAACCATCGCAATTTATCTCACGAGCCGGCCGGCAGATACCGTGTTTGATACATCGATTCCACAAGCCTGCTCCAATGTATGACCAAACAGTTATCCTGAATTTCTATATCTTGAATGGCCAAATTACTGCTGATGAGGACGACTTTTCCGGCCCCTGGGGTCGAAGGCCTAACATTGCCGGTGATCCGGCCCGATATGTGGCACAGGTTCAGATAAGCTCAGTTCTGGAGAATTCGATTAGAACAGCAGCTAAAGATATGACGGATCTGATTCTGGACTTTCTCCCTGACGAGAACGGCAAAGTCAGAGCAGCCGAGTTTCACAACAATACAAGCGGTATTGTGAAATAAACCGAAACTATACCGGCGCAAAGCGGTATTGGAAATAGCGACATAAGTAGTGTTATTAAATGAAGTTACATTGATTTTTTCAATGCAACCGAAGGGGACGGAGTGTACCCATAGATAGCTTTTCATGAGCCGAGTTAATACATAATATTTGGCCAAATGTTAGCTTAGGGCACTATTTATTTTGGAAAGAAATTAATGAAGCTGGGCAGAAAAATAAGGTTGGCAGCATACTACTGTTTTGCTCGTCATCTACCAGCAACTAATCACCCTTGGTCGATAGGGCACAGGCTTCGAACACGCCAGATCAGATGTTTTGTTTGCAAAGGTCTCTTCAAGTATGCAGGCAAGAATATAGATATTGAAAGAGGGGTATGTTTTGGGGATGGTTCACAGGTGGAAGTTGGTGATAACTCAATCATCGAAGTTAATTTTAAAGTCTTGGGTCCAGCCATGTTCAAGATAGGTAAGAACGTGATGATAGGGCCCGAAGTGATTTTTATAACAATCAATCACAGGTTTAACAGATTAGACATCCCGATGAAAGCTCAGGGACACTTTGAGCCTAAGCCCATTACTATCGGTGACGACGTCTGGATAGGTGCGCGCGCTATCCTTTTACCCGGAGTAATAATCGGCAAGGGAGCCATAGTTGGAGCTGGGGCAGTTGTTACGAAGGATGTGCCTGAATACACTATCGTTGGCGGTAATCCAGCAAGAGTAGTCAAATCCAGGTCGCCACAACCTTCCAATTAACAAAGCAATGTCACGCTCACTTGTCTTCTGCCTTCAGGTGACTCAGTAGTACGATTTATTTAACATTTGGTGAGAACGGCAATTTCAAACGACGAACGACAAGAAAAAATGGAACAAGAGCCTAAAAACTCCACCAGTCAGCGCCATAGCTCTTTAGTTATTAACGCTATTAGCAACTGGGGTCCGCTTGGCGTAAATCTCATTATTGGGTTTTTACTTACACCTTTCCTAATTGCTCATCTCAAGTGGGAAAATTACGGCATATGGGTTTTGGTAGGGTCATTCTTAGGCTATTACGGTTTGCTTCGACTCGGCGTGGGGGCGGGAATAATGCGCTACTTCCCCTTCCACATCAGCCGAGATGACCTAAAATCAGCCAGCCAAGTAATCAACACCGGCCTCGCTATATTTCTACTCGTCGGTTCAGTTATCTTTGCCTTATCTATGCTGGCCGCTGAGCCACTTGCACGATTTTACAATGCTGGGCCAGAGTTTGCTGCACTCGTCCGCATGTTGGGGTTGGCAGCCGCCATTGAATGTCCTATGCGAATATTCGATGCGACAATACGAGCTCGAGAGAAGTGGGTAATAGCCAATTGCGTAACTATGCTGACCGCTATCCTCCGGGCATTAGGTTTGGCAGGCTGTGTCTACCTCGGATATGGCATCGTTGAAATGGGATATGTTATTCTGGCCGTCACTATATTCGCTCTCATTCTAATGGGATATGTTTTCATCAAAGTCTGCGACATGGTTCATATCGCCCCTACTATGGTGAAGCTCTCTCATGCTCGCGCTCTGATCTTTTTTGGATTACTATCTACAGTTGTTGTCTTGGCATGGTCATTGACTCTACAGGGACACAGCTTGATAATCGGAAAGCTCATATCACTCGAAGCCGTGACCATTTATGCCCCAGCCGTACTAATCATGACAAACGCAAGAGCAGCCATAGTCAATCCTAATCAAGTGCTTTGGCCGCGTTTTGCCTACTTAGATGGAGAGAATAGCCAGAAAGAAGTGGTGTCGCTGTTTCGTCGGGCAACACACTACAACACAATCTTCGCTTCCGGTATAATACTGCTGGTTATCGTCGCCGGCCCAGCCTTCATTCGACTTTGGTTGGGAGAAGGTTTCGAAGCTGTTTATCCAGCGCTAAAGATATTAGCGATGGGCTATCTTATTGAAACCTCATTAACTGCAGGGGCTTTCCTGTTAGGTGGTACAGGCCGGCAAGGCAAAAACGCTCTTTTTGCTGCAACAGAGGGAGTATTAGGGATTGGGTTAAGTGTTTGTCTTGGTTGGAAGATGGGGCTTGCGGGAATAGCTTTGGGGTTTACTATCTCAGTTACCCTGGTGCGCGGCTTAATATGCTCTTGGTACATCTGCCGCCTGCTGAACATTAGCCTCTTACGCTACTATATCAGCAATCTCGCTCGGCCGTGGATGATTGCAACTGTTCTCGCAGTTGGAGGCAACTGGCTTGGAGTTGCGAATTTTGTCAGAAACTGGCTATCTTTATTTTTGGCTTCCGGCCTGATTATGCTGGCTTACACCGCCGTGGTATACATGACCGCCCTTGGAAGCCAAGAGAGACGTTGGATAAAAAATCGTATTTCGCCGGTTCCAATAATTGGCTTTTGGAGGAATTCTCATGAGTGATTTTCTGGTAAGTCTAGGCAAACAGCACACAGGTGAGGATTTACTTACGCTGATCAAGAAGCCTTACGGCAAACGTGCTCCAGAAGGGCAATTTTTTGACTATGACTGGGGCAGTATTGCGGTGCTGGAGGAGCGTCTTACACGCAATGAGAATATAATCACGAAGAAAGTGACCACCTTTGCGTGGGTCGGCGACTTGACCATGGACTTGTCGGATAGCTTTCTCGAAGCGTTTATCAGGCGCATCGCAGGCTTACACGAGTGTCTGGAAGATGACAGCATCTGTTTGCTGACCGATGAGTTATTTGGTAGACTTAATGGCACATTTGCAATTGTATTGGCAAATACTGCAGGATTTAGCATCTTGACAGACCCACTCAGTTTCGTACCGGTTTACGTGGGTAAGAATAAGCAGGGCGATAATGCCTCCTTTGGCACACACCCGGATTTGGTAGCTATTACCAGTGATGTGTTAGCTTCAGTTGACCACATTTCCGCAGCGGAGTTTCTGTGCACCGGCAGACCGACTTTTCCGGATACAATGTATACCAATGTCAAACAATTGAATCCGGGGAGTCTTTATTGTGTATATCTTGGGAAAAATGGCAATACGCTAGTGCAGGATTTTCGTTATTGGTCGCCTCCGCAAGAGCTCGCCGAAGGATTCGACGTGAGAGAATTAGCTGAAGAATTGGCGCAGTCTGTCATTTCCGCGGTAAGCGAGCGATGTTGCGGAGGAAAGGTTGCTGTTACCTTGAGCGGCGGACTTGATTCACGCCTCATAATGGCAGCCGTCCCCCAGGAAATAGAGTGCATAGGATTAACATTTGGGAACACCCTGAACCGGGAAATGAAAACCGCACGAAGGGTATGCGAAGTTTACAATCGCCAGTGGTTCCCTTTGTTTAGAGACAAGTACTTTCTGGAGCGTAGCCTTGTAGAGATGGTAAAGCTTGCAGGTTGTGAACGCGAATGGATCCACGCTCATGCAGTAGGTTTTGTGGAGAAGATACAAGAGACTGGTGCAGACATTTTGTTTGACGGTAACGGCATAGATGAATTCCTTAAGGGTTACTATGCGCACGATATGGTACCTGTGAAACGATTGGGAGGGATTCTGCCAACTAAGTATGTCAAGACCAGATTTGACTATGAGAACATAATCAACACTTTTTTCAAGAGCCACATTAAAGAAGATGTGATCGAATCAAGGCGTGCGCGCAGGAAAAAATTCTATAATAGCAATCTGGATCCAAACCGCACAAGTATGGCGGAATTCCTGGCAACCTACCCTCATTCCCAAGATGAGTTTTGCGTCACACAGCGAAGAGTACTACCTATCCGAACTTGTGGGGCTGACAGACGAATCTTGGAGGTTGGTTACAAGTGTCCGGTAACTCTCAAATTAGGCAATCAGATCCTCTTTATGGCTTGTAGAAAGATTTATGCTAAAGGATGCTGCATTCCTAGTGCTAACGATGGTGTAAGGCCCTGTAGTAGCCACTTGTCACGTCTGGCACAGCGTGGTATAAGGAAATTACAAGATCGGACTATCAACGTATTGGAAAAGTTTGGTAAAAAACCAAGAATCCAGCATTCTTGGCATGATTATCAAGAATATTGGGACGATAGTGTTCTTTTCAAGAGAATGATCCAAGACTATGGTGCCTACCTTGACGAATTTGATGAGAAATTGTTCAAAGGACGGGGGCAAGACTTATTGAAGCGTAAGGACATGGACTGTCGAAATGGCTACAGGCTGCTACAAATAGCTATTTGGAGAGACGCAGTGAATATTTACAGGCTTTAACAAAGATAGCAGAACCGTGGCCATTACAATAAATCTAGTTCTCATTACATACAATCGGTTGGCATGCACGAGAAAGTTGGAATCATCTCAAGCTGGCCGCCAACTACCTGCAAGCCCGGGCCTGGCACGTTAGCAAAAGGCATGATTGTCCTTGAACTAAATATTAGTTCCGCCAACAGTCCACACAGGCCGATCGTGGGCCTTGATCGCCGTTGGTAAGCACACGGTCCAGAAGTGTGAACTATGAAACTACGAATTTTTAATTGAACAGAAACTTGCTTACTCACCTTTTCTCGGACTTGTGTGAAAACTTCTGCACCAGTGTCACATAATAAAGGCATTGTATGAATATTGCTATAGTTGTTGTCACACACAACCGACTTGAGTATACGAAAAAAACCATCAAACGGTTACTTGAGGATCCCACTGAAGAATTTGATCTTTATCTCTGGGACAATACATCTACCGATGAAACACCTGAATACCTCCAGGATGCAATAAAAGATCCTCGCATAGTCGAAGTTGTGTTGAGCAAGGAAAACGTTGGTCAGACCGGCGCGATGAATTATGTATGGGCAAAAACAAAGGCCGAATTAGTCGGCAAGCTCGACAATGACTGTCTGGCGACTCCCGGCTGGACACGTATCTTGGCCAAAGCCCACCAAGACATAGCACGGTTAGGGACAGTTGCTTGTTGGCATTATCCTTTGGATGAATTCGATGAGAATGCTGTCAGAAAGGCGGGAAAGATTCAAAGTTTTGATGGCCACCAGATATTTCGTCATCCGTGGGTGTGTGGTTCGGGATTCTTGATGAAAAGAAAGACGTACGAGAAATACGGACCTTGGAAAGATGGTTGTGATGTGGGGACAACGGACTATTTTTTAAAAATGGCACTTGGTGGCGAGATTAACGGTTGGTATTACCCCTTAGTTTTACAGGAACATATGGATGATCCTAGATCGGAGCACTGCTTAGTTACTGATGATGAAAGTGTTCGCAAAATGTACGACGTAACCTATACACTTCGCACAAAGAAGATAAGGGATATGAAAAGTAGATGGCAAAAGCGACCAGTCGTACTAGCTAATCTAAACAGGGGGCCATGGCAAGCGAAATACTACACAGGCTGGCGCGCGAAATTTAGAAGCGGTGTAAAAAAGATTTCAAAATATTTAGCATGCTCTAACAAAAAGAAAAATCAACTTTGCCAAGATAATTCTGTTGCTCTCGATGAGAACAACAAAGCAAAAATTTGTCTTCTTGGTGCGTCGTTTGATACCTGCAATATGGGCGTCTCAGCACTGGCGGCGTCAAGCATAAAGTGTATTATTAATAGATGGCCGGGGGCGGAAGTGATGTTGCTTGGCAGCAGTCAATTCGTCGGTGAGCATTGCCTGAAGGTGATGGATAAAGAACTTCGGTTTCCGATAGTCCCCGTAAGGTTTTGCAAGAATATCTTTTTACCCAATCACTTCTTTGTGCTCGCATTATATGCTTTTCTGCTGAGGTTGCTTCCGTTTCGTCCGCTAAGAAATTATCTTATGGAGCGCAATTCATATCTGAAGTTGATATTACAAACCGATGTTTTTGCAGACATTACCGGCGGGGATAGTTTCAGCGACATTTATGGTATGCGCAGATTCATGTCAGGTTTTTTGAGGAAGTTATTGCCTGTAATGTTCAGCAAAGAGCTTGTAATGCTTCCGCAAACTTATGGACCATTTAAGAAGCGACTGACAAAGTTTATGGCCCGGTACATCTTGAAACGCTCGAATGCAATTTATTCAAGAGACCATGACGGTGTCGAGTATGTACGCAGGCTTCTTGATAACGCCACCGATGAAGACAAAGTGCGATTTGTACCTGAAGTTGCTTTTGTTTTGGATCCACGAGAGCCTTCTAATATGGATGTTGGTTCGTTACCTGATGTCCGTACAGACAAATCTGTAATTGTTGGACTCAATGTCAGCGGCCTTTTGTATTATGGGGGGTATACCGGGGATAATATGTTCGGATTAAAAGAGGACTACAGTCAAACTATTTGCCGGATTATCGATTTTCTGATGGCTAAAAAAGGTGTCCTTGTTTTATTGGTGCCGCATGTCTTTCCTCCCGTTGAGAGTGCTGACGTAGGTGTCGTCGAAAACGATGTTGCTGCATGTCATGATGTGTATAAGAAGTTTCCCGCCAAGTATCCAGCAAGGATATTTATGGTTCGTGGCACTTATGACCAGAGCCAGATAAAGTATATTATCGGCTTATGTGATATCTTTTTGGGTTCCCGGATGCACGCTTGTGTTGCGGCATTATCTCAGATGATTCCCGCTGTGGGGCTGGCCTATAGCAAAAAGTTTTACGGAGTATTCGATTCGGTTGGCGTTGGTGACCTTGTTATTGACCTTAGAACAGAGACAGAAGCCAGCATTTTAGCTTTTTTGGAGAAAGTTTATTCCGAGCGCGAAGCGATTGTTCACAAGTTATCGCAGACAATACCCAAAGCTCAGGAAGCGATATTAAAGGTTTTTAGTCCCAGCTTATAGTGAGTATAGTGAGAAGGATTAATAACGTTGCGGATGTAGCCCGTTGGCGTCTTTGTTCTGGCTGTGGAGCCTGCGTTCCTACTTGTCCTGAACATGCTATTCACTTGGTAGATATTTGGGATAGAGGGATTAGGCCCGTAATCGATTCAGCAAACTGCAGCAAGTGTGGAGAATGCGTTAAAGTTTGTCCGGGAATAGCCATATCACATGAGCCATTTAATGGCCAGACGATATCGGAACTTCGTCTATCATGGGGGCCTGTACTCGAGGTTTGGGAAGGATATGCTGCTGATCCCGAAATTTGTTTTAGGGCCTCCTCTGGTGGCATTGCAACTGCTTTATCGCTTTTTTGTGTAACAGAAATGCGAATGAGCGGCGTTTTACATACCGGTGTAGATGCTGAAAACCCTTTGGTAAATATTCCGGTTTTCAGCCGTAACAGGGAACAGTTGATGTCACAAACAGGCTCAAGATATTCTCCGGCGGCACCTTGTTCAGGATTTGGCATACTTGAGGCAGTTGATTCAGCTTGTGTTTTTGTTGGCAAGCCTTGCGATGTTGTTGCGCTGCGCAAATCACAAGCACTCGAGCCGAGGCTTGATAGCAAGGTTGGTTTGGCTATCAGTATTTTTTGTGCCGGAACCCCCAGCAGTCATGGTACTAAAGTGCTTTTGGATTCACTTGGTGTTGAGCCGGGTGATGTTGCCAAACTTAAATATCGCGGCTGCGGCTGGCCAGGCATGACTACAGTAAAACTCAAAGGAACTAATGGTGAGCGGCGTGAGATGAGCTATGAACAGTCCTGGGGTGGGATTCTCAGTCGCTATGTTCCGTTAAGGTGCCGGTTGTGCCCGGATTCAACAGGAGAATTCGCCGACATTTCTTGTGGCGATCCTTGGTATAGGTCAATTGAACCATCTGAGCCGGGTCAGTCACTGGTGCTGGTCAGAACTGAAAAAGGTAAAGAAATCCTTAAAGAAGCGATGAGAGCGGGTTATGTTAAGTTGCGCCGCGGAGACTCATACACTGTTTCGGCCTCACAACCATCTCTTCTTAAAAAAAGGCGCCAATTATGGGGCAGACTTTTAGCTATGCGAATGATGCAAGTTCCTACCCCTCATTTTGGGGGATTTTCCTTATTTGCTAACTGGTGGTGCCTATCAGTATCCGACAAGATACGCTCGGTGCTCGGCACACTTCGCCGGATAATTCTAAGGAAATGGACCAGGCCAGTCAAACCTTCTCGAAAAAAATGCAAGATGAATAAATCACAAATTTCCATAGAGAAACTGGTTAATAGCAACTGTGGAGAGGGTTAATGGAAGGTATAACTCTGGGCATAGCAATAGCTGCCAGTGCCTTGATATTTTTCCTGCCGCCGATTTACTCGCTCGTGGTATATATCGCTGCATTAGCATGGTATCCCCAATATCTTTCGGTCCCGGTGGGCACAATCGATTTTACGCTGCGCAGGATAGTAATACTGGCAATATTTGCGAATTTGTTCCTGCGAACGAGCTTGCCCAGGCGGTTCAAGTTTATATGGCTGGATAAACTCGTGGTCATATATTTCTTATGTCAAATCCTTGCAGGAGCTTTTACGAGTAAGTTACTAACAGCATTTTTGGAAAATCGTGCTGGGGCGGTTTTCGACATGGTCCTGCCCTACTTCGCTGTACGTATGATAGTGACAAGCAGGAAAGAATACCTGACATTGCTTAAATCGATACTAATAATAGCAGCTCCTCTCGCCGTAGTTGGTTTTTATCAATGTCTAACAGGAAATAATCCACTCGGGTTCTTGAAGGAATATCACGCGTGGAGGAGCAGCGCGGTCTATCGGCCAATACTGCGGCATGGTTTTTATCGCGCTGATGTGACGTTTCCAATGTCGATTATGTACGGTTTATTTTTTGCAATGTTTGGCCCTCTTTGTGCAGGGATTCTGCGTAGTGCGAAAAAATATAAATATGAAATACTCTGTTGGGTAGGCGTGGGATTGATGGGTGTTGGCATTTTTTCATCTATGTCGAGCGGGCCAATACTTGCAGGTTTGTTGTCTATTCTGTTTATCGCTGTTTATCGCTGGCGTAAATATTGGAAGCCAATCGTAATAATAATTATCATAATGTGCGGCTCTGTAGAAATTATTAGTAATCGGCACTTTTATGACGTTCTTGGCGGTTTTACCCTCAATCCGGGTACAGCGTGGTATCGCAGTAAACTCATTGACGTAGCCTTATTTGAAGGAGGGATGTCCGGCCATTGGTTAGCTGGCTATGGCTATAATGCCGAACCCGGTTGGAAGGACAAAATTGATGGCCGAGACCACACTGATATAGTAAATCACTATTTGTTGATTTTGAGTCGTTACGGGTTAGTTGGTCTGCTGCCTTTCCTTGCTATGAACATGGTGGTTGTTAAAAAACTTGTTGATGCTTATAAAGCAAGTACCTTAGACTCAGATAAGTGGATAGTTTGGTGTGTATTAGCAGGCATATTTGGTCTGGCGGGTGCTTTTATGTCTGTTTCATTGTTCGGCCAGCCTACCACGATTTACTATATGATGATTGGGTTTGCCGGTGTGATGCCTGCTATCATAACCAAAGCAAAACCTAAAAGCCTAATAATACCTAACGCATGTTTGTAAACTACGGGTGATCTCTGAGGCCAGATCCGCACTTTTGAGTCCATAAAGGGGCCAGTTGATTTGTTGGACTTATCAATAATTATTGTTAGTTGGAACACACGTTACATCCTCTGTGATTGTGTGGCCTCAATTTATGCGCAAACCAGAGACATCAAGTTCGAGGTGATCGTCATTGATAACGCTTCCATAGATGGCTCGGCAGAAATGGTAAAAAGAGAATTTCCGCAAATAGTTCTTGTAGAAAACAGCAAGAACGCTGGTTTTGCTGCTGCCAACAACCAGGGTATTAATATTGCAAGAGGGCGGTATGTACTTTTGCTCAATAGCGATACGATAGTACTTGACGATGCTATTTCCAAGACGGTTTCTTTTGCCAATGATAATCCAGCTGCGGCTGTTGTGGGCTGCCGAATATTGAATCCGGACAAAACATTGCAGCCAACATGCTTTATGTTTCCATCTCTGCTGAATATGTTTTTGTCAACTGCTTATTTATATAAACTTTTTCCTCGTAGCTGGTTCTTTGGGCGCGAACAAATGTCCTGGTGGAATAGGGATGATGTCAGAGAAGTTGATGTTGTAACCGGATGTTTTATGCTTGTTCGGCGTGAGGCAATCGAGCAGGTCGGAGTAATGGATGAGCGGTTTTTTATGTATGGTGAGGAAACTGACTGGTGTTATCGTTTCAGACAAGCCGGCTGGAAAATCCTTTTCACACCAAGTGCCGAGATCATTCACCTTGGTGGGGCCAGCACTAAGCAAATGAAACCCGAAATGGTATTACAATTGCGGGCCAGCATACTGCTTTTTTTGAAAAAGCATAGAGGTCGTTGGGTACACGTCCTGGCATGTTTGCTGGTTGCGACGTTCTTTCTATTGAGAGTCCCATACTGGTTGGGGGCGGCAATTACTTCAGGAAATAATAGAAATAGTCACATTCGGACAGCCCGTACATACATCAGAGGCTTTTTTAGTGCTTTAATGGGCGGCCGGGGGCTTGTAGCGACAACTTGACAAATAGGCAAATAACATTCGATGTTCTCTGTTTTGGCGGCGAGGATTGGTGGTATCACAATCGGGGACATATCGATATGCAATTAATGCGTAGATTTGCCCGGTATGGAACCACGCTGTACGTTAACTCAATTGTGATGCAGAAGCCGAAATTGAGCCAGGGCAGCAAGTTTGTTCAGAAGTTTACTCGCAAGGCAAAGAGCGTTATTACTGGTTTGAAAAAGAGTCATACAGGCTTTTGGGCGTATAGTCCTTTTTCGCTGCCTGTGCATCATATTGGCTGGTTAAGACCAGTTAACGAGATTATTTTGCGAGGGCAGCTGTGGTTGGCCGCAAAGAAGTTGGGGCTGAGTGGACCGATAGTTTGGGTGGCATGTCCGGCAGCATGTGATACCGCCATCAACATGAAAAAGGGCTTGCTTGTATACCAGAGAACTGACCGTTATGAAGAATACCCGAATGTTGATTATGACACTATTAGAAAATACGACCTAAAATTAAAGGCCTCCGCAGATCTGACGTTGTTTGTTAGTAGCTCACTGTACGAAGAAGAGCGTACGCAATGTACAAATGCTTTCTTTTTGGATCATGGCGTTGATTATGACATGTTTGCGATGGCTGAACAAAATCCATATAAGCCTGAAGACATGGCTGATATACCAAAGCCTATTATTGGTTTCTTTGGTGCGATTGACGATCATACTTCAGATATTAGCTTTTTGGAGAAGGTGATTGATCTGCTGCCGCAGATGTCCTTCGTATTTGTCGGTAGTGCCTCGTCAGACTGTTCTGGTTTATTGTCTAAAAATAATGTTAGAATGCTCGGACAAAAACCTTATGAGCAGATACCCCATTATGGCAAATGCTTCGATGTGGCGATTATGCCCTGGAGACAGAGCCGCTGGATACAGGCTTGCAACCCCATCAAACTCAAGGAATATCTCGCACTTGGTAAACCTATGGTTAGTACGCCATTTGCCGAATTGCAAAAGTATCGGGATGTAGTTTATGAGGCGAGGACGCCGAGAGAATTTGCTGAATGCATAAAACACGCTTTGACGGAGGATAGTGCCGATCGGATTGCTGCCAGGAAGAAGAAGGTTATGCATGCTTCTTGGGAAAGCAAGGCACAGTTGGTGTTGAAGGAGCTTTTTGGGAAGGACACCGATTTTCAGAGATCAGGCTAATGGTCAAACGTAAGAAAAACTTGCGAATTTGCTTGGCAGCATCAGCGGGGGGACATTTGAAACAACTATTGAAGCTATCGAGCTGTTGGGTTCCATATGAAGTTTTTTACGTCTCCACTATGGATGTTGTGAAGGAGAAGCTTAAGGAACGTGGCAGAGTCTATATTACGGTGGAATGCAATCACGAACATTTTTTTAGATCTCTGCTTGTTCTGGCGTGATGCATTCGTATTGTATTGAAGGAACGACCAAATGTCGTAATTAGTACTGGGGCTGCACCTGGGTGCATGCTGTGCTTGGTAAGTAAAATTTTCGGTGCTAAGATCATCTGGATAGATAGCATCGCGAATGTGGAGCACTTATCTTTAAGCGGGCGGATAGTGAGGCCTTTTGCAGATTTAATCCTAACTCAATGGATGGAGTTGGCTGACAAATATCAGAATGTCAGATATGAAGGTGCCGTGATATGATTTTTCTAACGGTTGGTACGCTATTTCCTTTCGACCGTTTGGTAAAATCTGTCGATAACGCCGTGGCAGAAGGACTTATTAAGCAAAAGGTTTTCGCACAGATCGGTAAAACAAGCTTTAAACCGAGGAATATGCAATATGTGGAGGTACTTGACAAAAAGAGCTTTGATGAAAAGGTGGCTGATGCTGACTATTTAGTAGGCCATGCGGGAATCGTTAATGATGAATGTGTCCGGCTTCCTGTCGTTCGGACAGAAAGACACATCTTCAATCAATACGTCATCCGCGTGCCAAGACGAGATGAGTTAAAGGAAAGTCTTCAGGAAGCCAGTATTGGAACGGAGATCTATTATCCTGTTCCAATGCACCTTCAAGAGTGCTTTAGCTATCTTGGATACAAACCCGGAGATTTACCTGAAAGCGAGAAAGCCGCACAAGAAACATTAGCACTACCAGTCTATCCAGAAGTCGGTGATGAACAAGCCGAATATGTTGTCAAGTGCATTGCGGATTTCTACTGATATTATTTGGAGGAAGGATGTATCCTTTCGTTGTATGCTTGACTCACGACATTGACCGTGTGGTCAAAACGTATCAATACATTAGTCACGCTCTCAAAGCATTGATACAACGAAAGGGACGCAGGGTCTTCTATCATCTTGCCTCTTTATTTGGAAGCAATCCCTACTGGAACTTTAAAGAAATCATGAGGATCGAGGAGTCCTTCGATGTGCGTTCCACGCTTTTTTTCCTAAATGAATCCTTCCCTTTTAAGCTGTTCTCAGTAAGTAGCTGGAATCGCTCCCTTGGCTACTATAAGTTTCTGGACCCAAAAATCCGAGAAATCATTAAAACCTTTGATCGGGGAGGATGGGAGATCGGCTTACATGGCAGTTATAACTCCTATCGGAACCTGGCGTTATTAAAAAGTGAAAAACATGCCTTGGAGGAAATCGTTGGACATGAAGTCATTGGGATCCGTCAGCATTACTTGAATCTGGTCATTCCGGATACCTGGCGGCTACAAAAAGAAGTCGCTCTCAAATATGACGCGTCATTAGGAATTAAAAATAATGTAGGATTTCCTGAAAACCATTATCATCCTTTCCGGGATGAGGCTAGCGGAATGGTTGTTCTGCCACTGGCGATTATGGATAAATATTTGTTTGAACTTTCGATTCATCTTGACGATGCATGGAACAGATGCTTGGCGGTCATCGACGAAGCCGAAAAAAAGGGAGCCTTGCTGGTGGTTCTCTGGCATCAGAGGGTTTTTAATGAGAAGGAATTTCCAGGATATAAACTGATTTACACAAAAATCATAGAAGAATGCAAGAGAAGAAACGCACTGTTCAAAGTCGGTAGAGAAGTTTATGAAGAGTTCTCAGATAAATAAAAGTAAATGGGTTTGCTCTATAACTCACGAATATTTTCCTAGAGATCGTAGGGTTTTGAGGCAAGCACAAGCCTTAATCGAGCGTGGTTATGAAGTCGACATCTTGTGTATAAGGAATTTCAGTGACCACGAAAAAAAGGAGGATCAATATGGCCCGATTAGAATCTATAGGGTCCCTTTAAGTAAAAAACGTGGCTCGAAGCTACGGTACTACTTTGAATTTCTCTCTGCATTCATCTTGTTTTCAATAAAACTAAATCTTTTATATTTCAAAAAAAGATACAATCTTATACAGATAAATAATATCCCAAATGGCTATGTGTTTACTGCTGTGATACCAAAACTTTTCGGTGCCAAGGTGGTCTTGGACATGCACGAATTAATGCCGGAACTTTTTTTGCATCGTCACAATCTTAGCACCGCCAGCCTTTACTATAAAATATTATTACTTGAAGAAAAGCTGTCCGTCTGGTTTTCGGATCAGGTCATTACGGTAACGGAAGCCATTTCAGAAGTGATCAAACAACGACATAAGGTAGAGTCTGTGACTGTTGTGATGAATACCGCAGATCCTTTTACGGTCGCTGAAAGGGACGAAACAATACGGTTTAAGACAGATGGATTGAAAGCCGTTTTTCATGGCGTTCTGACCAATACGTACCGAATGAATGTTGTCATCGATGCGATGGAAAAGCTTAGAGATTTCCTTCCGGTAACGTTTCACATCTACGGGGACGGTAAGACATATTCAGACTTGAAAGCTTACATTCAGTCGAAGAATTTAGCCGAAAGCGTCTTTCTAAAAGGGTACTTGGAGGAATATAAAGTCGCTGAGATGGCTCATGAGTTTGATCTGGCCATCGTGCCCTTGGACAACAACATCTACAGCCAATATGCATTTGCGTCTAAAATTTCTCAATATATCTCAATGAGTATACCCATTTTATGTAGTGACGTGAAATGTATGCGAAGTTATTACGATGACAATGCGATCTTATATTTCGATCTCAATGATACGGATGATTTAGTTGAAAAGATCAAATATTTTAATCAACATAAAACCGAACTTGGTAAGACATTGGTCGAGAATGCTTGTCGACAAAATGAAATGATCACATGGAATGTTATGAAAGGAAGATATTTATCCATCTTTAACGGACAAATCAAACAGAAGGCCCTAACCCATTAAAGAAGACGTTTAAGTATCGCTGAAATAGAATAAAATCCCATTAACAAAGGCCCTTATGGCCTGCCATGCAAAGAATTACAAATATTAAAGAAACGGACAAAATAACACAGAGTCTTTGAGAAATCGTCCTGAAGCGATTCAAGAAGCGAGGCGTCGTTATTGCCTTATCCGGCGGTATTGACAGTAGCGTCGTGGGCACCCTTTGCATCCGTGCCTTTGGCAAAGAACATGTGCTTGGACTTCTGATGCCGGAGAAAGACTCAACCAAAGAAACGCACGAATGTGACGGGTTATGCGTAAAGAAAAACGTGTGGATGCTTGGCCAAAAGCCATATGAGCAGATCCCACATTATGGCAAATGTTTTGATGTGGCCATCATGCCCTGGAAACAGAACCGTTGGATTGAAGCTTGCAATCCCATTAAACTAAAAGAACACCTGGCATTAGGTAAACCAATAGTCAGCACACCTTTTCCAGAGCTTAACAAATATCTTGATGTTGTCTATTTAGCTAGGACACCTAAAGAATTTGCCAACTGTATCAAACGTGCTATAAGACAGGACAGCCCCAAGCTTGTTACAACAAGAAGGGAAAAAGTGAAAAACTCTTCGTGGGACACTAAGGCAGAATTAATGCTGGAAGAGCTTTTGAGTCAGGACAGTAGTCTTTTCACCGATCGGGCTAATGGTTAAACGTAGAGAGAAACTGCGAATTTGCCTTGTAGCCTCAGCGGGAGGACGCCTAACAGAGCTACTAAAACTGGCAGATAGCTGGCAACAACACGAGGCTATTTATATTTCCACCGCACAGGCAATTGCCAATAAGCTTAGACAGCGTGGCAAGACCTATGTTGTGGGCGAGTGCAACCGCCAATATCCTCTTCGCGTTATTAAAACATTGTGTCAATGTACAAAAATCATTGTCCGAGAACACCCTGATGTTGTCATAAGTACCGGCGCAGCCCCAGGTGTATTAATGTGTTTGCTGCGTAAACTACTGGCTGCAAAAGTCGTGTGGATTGACAGTATTACCAATGTGAAGTGGGTATCGCTGTCAGGGAGGATGGTCAGGTATATCACGGATCTTTTCCTGGTGCAGTGGCCGGACCTGGTCGAGCAGTATAAGAATGTCGAATATGTGGGTGCGGTGATATGATTTTTTTGACAGTGGGGACACAATTTCCATTTGACCGTCTCGTTAAGGCTGTAGACGAACTCGTAGGCAACGGCGTCATAACTGATCGGGTCATCGCGCAGACGGGGCATAGCTTATACAAGCCAAAGAATATGACAGTTATGGAGTTCTGCTCACCAAGTGAGTTCAGGAATCTGATTTGTAGAGCATGGTTAGTAATATCCCATGTAGGTATGGGAACGATAATAGAGACAACCAAACGAGGAAAGCCGATTATTGTTGTGCCGCGCAAGGCAAAATTAGGGGAAGCAAACACTGACCACCAGTTTGACACTGCCAAGGTGTTAGCGAAAGAGGGGAGATTACTAGTAGCCTTTGAAACTGAGGACTTGCCTGTTAAACTCAAGGAAGCTGAGTCTTTTGTACCAACTCAAGGTAAAGGTTCTCAAGAAATTCTTGATGCAGTAAAGGCATTCATTGATGATGTCATTGCAAATAGACTGTAGTTGATAGAATAGCCAGATTTCTTAATGAAGTAGGTAGTCTAAGAAAATCGTAACACCTATCAGGGATATTAATCCTGCCATCGGTGGAGATATGTGAGTGGTTTCGGATAACAACATTATTCAAAGAAACATTCGAAGAAACAAAGGAGAAAACCTATGAAAGTTGCAATACTTGCAGGAGGTCTCGGGGCACGTCTGGCGGAAGAGACTGAGACAAAACCCAAACCCATGGTAGAAATTGGTGGGAATCCCATCTTGTGGCATATTATGATGCACTACGCTTATTATGGATTCAAAGACTTCATAATCGCCCTCGGATACAAGGGAGAATACATCAAAAAGTACATGGTTGATTATTGCCGGTTGTGTAGCAATCTAACGGTCAACTTGCAAAATGGTGATGTTGAAATTCACGACGGTGGTGGTTATAAAGCAGACTGGACTGTTGAGTTAATAGATACCGGCAGAGATACGATGACGGGGGGACGTATCAAGCGACTCGCGCCGTATTTGGGCGACAAAACATTCATGCTGACCTGGGGCGATGGGGTTTCTGATGTAAATCTTCGCGATCTACTTAATTTCCACAAGTCCCATGGCAAGTTGGCCACGTTGACGGCCGTCCGACCGTCTGCCCGATTTGGGCATCTCAATCTTGATGGCGATATGATTATAGAATTCTCCGAAAAGCCACAAACCAGCGAAGGATGGATTAACGGCGCTTTTTTTGTATTGGAACCCGGTGTCTTCGATTACATCGACGGGGATACGACAATGTGGGAGAAGAAGCCTCTGGGGCAACTGGCCAAAGATGGCCAACTTGTGGCATATCGCCACTCCTCATTTTGGCAATGTATGGATACACTGCGCGACAAAAGACGGCTTGACGCAATGTGGCAAGACGGAAATCCCCCCTGGAAAATTTGGGAGTGAAAAGATGAGAGTATTAGTAACAGGGTCTCACGGATACATTGGCACCGTTCTGACGCCGATGTTAATGGCCGAAGGTCACGATGTGGTTGGGCTCGACAGTGACCTTTACAAGCAATGCACCTTTGGAGAGGCTGTCCCGAATATTCCATGTATCCAAAAAGATATCCGCGATATCGAACCTGATGACCTAAAGGGCTTTGACGCAGTGTGTCATCTGGCGGGTTTGTCGAACGACCCATTGGGCGACTTTAATCCGGAACTGACATACGAGATTAATTATCGAGCCTCGGTACGGCTGGCTGAGTTGGCCAAGAGTGTAGGTGCTGAGCGGTTTGTATTCTCCTCATCCTGCAGTAATTATGGGGCAGGAGGTGAAGAATGGCTCACTGAAGAATCGCCGTTTAATCCAGTAACACCTTACGGTGAATCAAAGGTCTTGACCGAACGGGATGTATCAGCTCTGGCGGATGACAACTTCTCGCCCATATTTCTGCGTAACGCCACAGCTTATGGTGTCTCTCCGCGTCTTCGTTTCGATCTGGTACTTAACAACCTTACTGCCTGGGCCTTCACTACCGGAAAGATAATGATGAAAAGTGATGGCAGCCCCTGGCGACCTATCGTACATATAAGAGATATTGCCCTTGCATTTATTGCCGTGCTTGGTGCTCCGAAGGAGTTGATTCACAACCAGGCTTTTAATGTGGGGGTGACCGAAGATAACCTGCAAATCAGGGACATTGCTAATATAGTGAGAGAAACAGTACCTAACTGTCAGGTTACATTTGCCGAAGACGCTTCGCCGGACAAACGCTGCTACAAGGTCAATTGTGACCGGCTGCCTCAAGTATTGTCGAGCTTTCAAACCAAATGGAATGCCCGTCGGGGTGCAAAGGAACTTTACGAGGCATACAAGAAACACGGCGTAACTCTCGAAGAGTTTGAAGGCCCAAGATACAAGAGAATTGCGCATATTCGTAAATTGCTGCAGGAGGGTATCCTTGATAAGACCTTCCGCTTCAAAAGTTAGAGCGAGTGACAGTATAGCCTTCTGATGTGAAAGGGACTTTCTGTGATCTTAGAACAGAACAATTTCGAGAAGAAGTGCTCAAAAACACAGTGTCGTAGCTGTCGAGAGTTCGGACTAAAACCAATACTTGATTTTGGACTTATGCCCCTCTCCGACGGGCTGCTTAGTGAAGAATTACTAAGTAAGCAAGAGGGCATGTATCCATTGGAATTAGTGTTCTGCCCCGGTTGCTCGCTGGTACAAATACTTGAGACGGTGCCCCCTGAGAAACTGTTCTGCGATGATTATCCCTACTACTCATCATTTTCCGATTTTCTTCTGGAGCATTCACGCAAGAATGTTCTATCTTTGATAGAAAAACGCAAGCTTGGCCCTGACAGCTTTGTTGTCGAATTAGCCAGCAATGACGGCTATCTGCTCAAAAACTATGTCGAAAGCGGGATACCATGTCTTGGTATTGACCCTGCCGAAGGCCCATCTCAGGTGGCAGAGAAAGTCGGTGTACCTACACTCTGCACTTTTTTTACCAAGGCTCTCGCTCAGCGGTTAGTAGATGAGGGACGGAAAGCCGACGTGATCCATGCAAACAATGTTTTAGCTCACGTCGCTGACACAAACGGTTTTGTCGAAGGCATTCGTATCCTGTTAAAAGATAAAGGGGTCGCAGTTATAGAAGTGCCTTACGTCAGGGAAATGATTGACCATTGTGAGTTCGATACCATTTATCATGAGCACCTGTGCTATTTTTCGGTTACAGCTTTGGACAGGCTGTTCCGCCGTCACAAGCTTTTTCTAAACGACATTCAGCGCCTCACTATTCATGGTGGCTCATTACGATTGTTCGTCAGTCCCTACGAAGATGTACTGGAATCGGTCCAAAAACTCATGGAAGAGGAGCGAGAAACAGGTGTAGACAATTATGAATACTATACCAGCTTCAGCAAAAAGGTGCAGGATATTCGAAAACAGATGCAGCAGTTACTGCAGGATTTGAAATCAAAAGGCAAGAACATCGCAGCATATGGCGCAGCAGCTAAAGGTGCTATCATGCTCAACTACATTGAAGCTGATACCGATATTATCAACTTTGTTGTTGACCGTAACGTTCACAAGCAAGGCAAGTATATGCCTGGAAAACACATTCCAATCTGTGACCCAGCCAGACTTATGCAGGATATGCCTGATTATGTTTTGATATTGCCCTGGAACTTCAAAGATGAAATCCTCTCACAGCAGGCCGCCTTTCGTGCCAGGGGAGGCAAGTTTATCATTCCTATCCCGGAACCGCTAATAGTTTAGTTTCAAATGTTAGGGTTTAGAGCAGACTAATATGTACTTAGGACTGCACTGAAAAATAATATAAGCAAGCTTCGAAGATTGGAAATATGAATATAGCGGACCTCAAGAGAAATATCGATATAGATGAAATTGGCAGGCAGATGCACAAGCTGATGTCAGAGCTGTATCCAATTTGCCGCAGCATAACCGGAGAAGGCTTTCGCCAAACCCAGAATATCCTGAAGCAACACATTCCCTTGGAAATTCACGCAATCCCAAGTGGTACTGAAGTTTTTGACTGGACGGTGCCAAAAGAGTGGAACATTAAAAACGCGTACCTAAAAAATTCCAAGGGCGAAAAAATAATCGATTTCAAAAAATCAAACTTGCACGTTGTCAACTATAGCATGGCGGTCAACAGAAAAATGTTGCTAAAGGAGCTCCAGGAGCATCTTTTCACGCTGCCTGAACATCCTGACTGGATTCCCTACCGGACTTCATATTACAAAGAAAACTGGGGGTTCTGTCTAAGTCACAACGACTTTTTAAAGCTAAAGGAAGATACCTATGAGGTCGTCATTGATTCCACGCTGGAAGAGGGTCATTTGAATTATGGCGAGTATCACATACAGGGCCAAAATTCTGAAGAGGTGTTAATATCCACTCATGCTTGTCATCCTTCCCTTTGTAACGACAACCTTTCCGGTGTAGTGCTTTCCACTTTTCTCGCAAAATGTATCAGTAGCATCACGCCCAGGTACTCATATAGATTTCTGTTTATTCCAGGAGCCATAGGCTCAATAGTTTGGCTCTGTTTGAATGAGCATAAAGTTTCAAATATCAAGCATGGTCTGGTCGTCGCGTGTGTTGGTGACCGAGGCAGTTTCATATACAAAAGAAGCCGCCGAGGTGATGCAGAAATAGACCAGGCGGTTGTAAACGTCCTGAGGACTTCTGGCAGTGACTACAAGATAATTGATTTTTCACCATACGGATATGATGAGCGAAATTATTGCTCAACCGGATTTAATCTGCCGGTGGGTTCCCTGACAAGAAGCACCCATAGCCAGTTTCCCCAGTACCATAGCTCCGCAGATAATTTTGACGTTGTTCGTCACCAGTACCTCGCTGAATCATTCGAAAAGTACCTCTCGGTAATTTATGTGCTCGAGAACAACAGAAAATATCTTAACTTAAAGCCAAAAGGGGAGGTACAGTTAGGCAAAAGAGGCCTTTATGAAATGATGGGTGGGCTCCAAAGACGACCTATAGATGAAATGCCTTTGCTTTGGGTCTTAAATATGTCAGACGGCAAACATAGCCTGCTGGATATCTCTGATAGGTCAGGTTTGGATTTCGACCTTATTAAGAATGCTGCCGATGTGCTGCTTGACCATAAATTGCTTAGGGAAGTTTCATAAGAAACCTATACTATGCTTACGTGCTCTTAGCTTTTTTTTGTGGTTCAAAGTCCGGATAGGATAGGTCTTTTTCTGACAGAATAGGGTCAGGGATAGGCCAGCGGATACCGAAGGCCAGGTCATTCCACCGCACACCACGTTGGGCATTAGGTGAGTAAAAGTTCGACATCCAATATGAAACCTCCGTGTCTGGTTCTAAGGTCAGATAGCCGTGTGCAAAACCCTCTGGAACGTAAAGCAATTTGTTATTCCTTGGTGTTAGTTCAACCGCAGTCCACTTACAGTAGGTCGGTGAGTTGGGTCGGAGGTCAATGATGACATCATATATTGCACCTCTGGTGCATCGAACCATTTTAACCTCGGCATGTGGAGCAATTTGGTAATGCATGCCGCGAAGTGTACTTTTGGCCTTGCTCCAGGCAATGTTGCATTGGACGAAGTGACTCGTCAGTCCCTTTTTCCTGAACTCTTTCTCACAGAAAGTCCGGGCAAAAAAACCTCGATTGTCCACAATAGATTCGAACTCAATAATATATGCGTCGTTCAACTTGGTTGGTATAAACCGCATAAGCATCTGCCTCCTACACAAACTTTCGACAGGTTTTTCGAAGCTGTAAATATCACAAAATTAACTTGGCTTTGTTGTTTATGAAGATAGCAATTTTGGAACTACTATATTGATGCCAAGTCGGTAGGTCAAGCACATTTTGCAGCTTGACAGAGATTGACCGGTGTGGACTTGGTGGCCGATTCAGATATTGTGACGATTAGAAAGCCCGACGACATAGCTCGGCAGAGGTTATCAAGCAACTATCAAGATGATAAATAGCTTGCACTTCTCCACTTTGTGGTGGCTTTTGGAATATTTGGGATAGACCAGCTAAAAGTGTTTGACCATTTTATTATACATCTTTACGTGCTGTATGGCAAAGCTGTCCGTGGTTTGCATTCGTTGATAGCAAGATTTCGACTTATCTGTTATGGAGCCAAGGTAGGAAAACACCTTTCGGTTCGCGGCTGGATCAACCTACATATAAGTCCAAGCGCTAGCGTTGTTATTGGGAATAACGTTTTGATCAAATCAGGTTTTCCGGACAACCCTGTTGGGGGCTCATTGAGAACAGGGATATGGGCTGAACGCGGTGCCAGGCTTACTATTGGCAATGACACCGGGTTAGCTAATGTTACGATCGTATGCTCAAAATCAATTAGTGTTGGTGAGAACACATTTATTGGCGGTGGAACAGTGATTTATGATACTGATTTTCATTCACTGGACTCCGCAGTACGGGTTCGGGGAAATGATGATCATGTTAGAGCTTCGCCGATCAATATCGGCAACGAATGCTGGATTGGAGGTCACTGCATTATTCTTAAAGGAGTTACAGTTGGCAACCAGGCTATTGTAGGTGCAGGGTCTGTGGTTACAAAAGATATCCCACCAGGACAAATCTGGGCGGGCAATCCAGCAAAATTTATCAAAGAACTAAAAGGAGAATCTGAATGAACATAAATCAGAGTTCCGGCGCAGGCGCCGTAGCTGATGCACGCATATGTATGTTCTCACAGCGCAACATGCAGAGACTTGTTTCGAGATGCGCTGACTACGAGTTCGAGGATGTGGTCTGTGAAATCGACGACGTTGATTTGTTGGTGCCTGAGCCTTACCGTTCCTTCGTAATTGGCCGAAAAGTTACAAATCAACTTGCGCGACACATCTCCGTCGCTTCTCTCAATCCTGGAATCGCAAAGCTACGGCTGAAGAGGAACTACGACCTTTTCTTCGCGAAATGCCTATTCCCAAGTGATTTGCTATCGTTAAATGCAGTTGATGGATGGAGGCGGCGCTGCCGAACTGCTGTGTGCTGGCTTGCAGAGATTTGGGCCGGGGAACTGCACAAGTGGAAAGGCCATTTAAAAATCTTGTCCCAATTTGACTATGTCGTGCTCAACTGCAATGCGAGTGTTCAGCCGATACAAAATAGGATACAACGGTCCTGTTCCTACATCGCACCTGGAGTCGACGCAATTCGGTTCTGCCCCTACCCAAATCCTCCACTCCGTTCTATCGATGTCTACAGCATGGGACGTAAATCGTCGGTAACACACCAGGTCCTCTTGAAGATGGCTGAGCAGAAGCAATTTTTCTACATCTATGACACGTTCGAAAATATGGAGACGCTCCTTCCCCGGGACCATCGTATTTTGCTCGCGAATATTGCAAAACGAAGTCGTTACTTTATAGCCAACACTGCGAAGATTGACCGGCAATTCGAGACACACGGGCAAAGTGAAATCGGCTATCGTTTTGCTGAAGGAGCAGCTTCAGGTACTGTCATGATCGGAGAGCATCCGGAAAACGAGGTGTTCAGAAAGTACTTTGATTGGCGCGATGCGGTGATTCGAGTGCCCTTTGATGCCACAGATATCGCTGAAATCTTGGCTGACCTAGATTCGCAGCCGGAACGGTTGCAAGAAATCCGAAGGAACAACGTCGTCCAGTCTCTCATACGTCATGACTGGGTTTGCCGATGGAAGACAATTCTGGATATGGCCGGCCTCGAACCCAGGCCCGCTCTTCTCGCTCGAGAGCAGCGCCTGAAAAAGCTCGCCCAAGAGGCCAAAAAGACCTGATGATTGTAGGGTATGGAGATGACTGTTACTGAGTACGAATTTTGAAAGCTATGATATAGGTATATGGATAATAGGCGAAACTGATGTATAAACAAGTTGTCAATAAACAAAATGTTAAAGCTGTTATCCTTGTAAGCGGCCGTGACTTCGGGCGGTGTCCGCTGGCGTCGCATTTGCCCACAGCCCTGTGGCCGGTGGTGGGAAAACCTGTCTTAGGCTGTCTGCTAACATCTTTAGCCGATCAGGGCATAAAACAGGCGGTAATCTGCTACAATAGTGATGGTTCGTTTCTGGCTGAATCGATTCGCGCTGATAATCGGTTGGAGTTGAAGTTTTTAGACGAATCGTTGCCGATGGGAACTGCAGGATGTATTCGTGATGCTGCCAATGGAGAAACAGACTCACTACTTCTGGTATTCCCTGCCAGTTTAATATGCCCCCCGAAAATCGATATGCTGATAAATGCTCACCGCGATGGTAAGTCTGATTTGACTGTGGTGTTTAACGCAGTCCACAGAAATGGCAAGCAGACGGGAGAAGCAGCAGGAATCTATATTTGCGAAACCAGCGTTTTAGAACACATCCCAAAAGAAGGCTACTTTGATATCAAGGAAGGCCTGATTCCTGAAATGCTCCGTGCCGGGAAAACTGTTCATACGGTAGTATTACCAAATCACGTGGGAAATTTTCGAGATTGGCGAGGATACTTGTATGCCATCGCTAATTACCTTGAAAATGCCCCAAAACTAAACGCGGATTTAAAACTCTGCAAGCGTAACAACTCACAAGCCGTATGGACGGCAGCTAATTCGAGGGTGGACCCGAGTGCGCGAATTTATGGGCCGGTCGCTATTATGGATGGCGCTCACATTTCCGAGGGTGCAGTGATTTTTGGGCCAACCATACTCGGACGCGATGTTAGCATAGGCAAGGATAGTGTTGTGGTAAATAGTGTGCTTTGGGACGGCGCACAAGTAGGCCTAAATTGTGAAATTCAACGATGCCTGATAGACTACCACGCGACCGTGCGCGGTAATACCATTGTGGAAGAAAAAGCCATACCATTCAAACCAGAGGGAATGTTGGAAAGTTTGGTCGGCAGCGCATTAAAGGTTGCGAAAAATAACGCGAGCGGATTCGGTAACGCGTTACAACTACAACTCGGTAAACTTAACAGAAAATTGCCAGATTGGGTACAAGCGCACAAGACGAAGATGGTCCCATGGTTTGCAGCCGGTCTTCTTTTAGTTGCTTTTCTATGGTCTTACTGGCCCGGTCTTATGAACCTTTGGAATGTATGGCAAAGAAGTGATGAATATTCCAGCGGTCTTTTGGTTCCTTTTCTGGCTGTCTACATCTTGTGGTCAAGGCGACATGATATTGCTCAGTGCCGCATCAGGCCTTCTATTTGGGGTCTATTTGCCTTCTTAGCGGCACAGGGCCTCAGGCTATTCGGACTGTACGATATGTATAGTTCAGCAGAAAACTTGTCTGTTGTTCTAAGTATTGCTGCATTAGTACTGCTTTTGTTTGGCTGGCGGCTTTTCCTAAAACTATCTACGGTATTACTGTTCCTGTGCTTAATGCTGCCCTGGCCCAACCGAATCCAGGCCGCTGTGGCGCTGCCTCTACAGCGCTGGGCCACTTCATCAGCCGTTTTTTGCCTGGAGGTGATGGGCTATGAGGTCATGCAGGAAGGCAATGTTATCCACATCGGCCAGGCAACCGTCGCAGTCGCCGAGGCCTGCAACGGCTTGAGAATGATCACCGCCTTTTTCGTGATTAGCGGCTTGGTTGTCTTACTGGTCAGGCGAGCATGGTGGGAAAAGCTCATCGTCCTGGCATCAAGCCTGCCCGTTGCTCTACTTTGTAACACACTGCGATTAACAATCACAGCACTTGCTTTTACAGTGCTCAGCGGCGAGCATTGGGAGAAAATATTCCACGATTTTGGGGGCTATGCAATGATGCCGTTGGCCCTTGCAACGGTAGTTACTGAGCTTTGGCTTTTAGCAAAACTTACTACGCTTCCTTTGAAAGAAGAAGCAGTAATAATCGCACGGCAAAAACGGTGAGGGACCCCAAACGCAAAAAGTGCGTTTGGGAGCGTTCCCATTTTGTGAAAGATTGCAAAATGGGACCCGAACTATACTTAACATTACAAACCACAAATGGAGGAAAACCAAAAAATGAGCGATTTAGAAAAATATAATGGTCAGGTAATTGAACATAGGCCTGCTAATTTTGAGATGCTGCCTGAATCTGACAGTCATTCCACATCCAATCTAATTAAGGGTGTACTTCGACGCTGGTACATTGTGCTGCTGATATTCTTTGTAATGTGCGCAACGGGAATCCCTGCAATATGGCTTTCGATCGAGCCTCTGTATAGTGTAACCGGCGCAATAAGGGTTGCTCCTATTTTAGAAAACATCTGGACCGGCGAAGCAGACTCTGGAGGAATATCTTATCAAAGCTTTATGTATACTCAGGCAGAAATGATTACCAGCAGCCAGGTGGTGCAAAGAGTAGCAACCGATTTAGCAGACAAAAACCTAGCCTACTTTGAAAATGAGCCCACAGGGCTTGTCACAAAGCTAAAACAGACACTAAAGAACACCAAGGCAAAGCCCGAGCCGGCAAGCATATTGAAACAAGCGATATCCAATGGTGTCATCAGTGCTGCTCCTGGTCGCCGTACCGAGCTAATAAAGGTAACTATGAAAAGTACAAACTCAGAAGAAGCAAAGCGGATTGTAGACGCTTTTATTGATGCCTATATGGCCGTCGAAGTTGACAGTTCCAGCAAGGAGGAGGGGCAAAAATTGACTGCGTTGGTAAACAAGCAAAAGGATCTGGCCGTAAAATTGAAAAACAAGCGTAAAGAAATCAACGCCTTGGCACAAGAGTTTGGGTCCAAATCGTCGACCACCTTGGACAAACGTCAACAAATAAAGTTGGAACGTGTTGGAATGCTGCTCAGCGAATTTACTAAATGGGAGGCAAGTAGAATTCACCTGGAGGCTCAGGTGGAGGTGCTAAAAGATAGGTTAGAATCGCCCGATGCAAATGAGAAAGAACAGCCCATAGAGCGGGACGAATTAGCAGCTGAGGTGGAACAGGCCACAGACCACAATGATCCGACGCGCCGCAGCTATATAAATACCGACCCAACCCTCAATACTTTCATAGCAAATCTCGCACAGTTAGAACAAGAATTTATCGTTGCCAGGCTGAGATTGGCACCAACAAATCCGGAACTTGAGGAAAGAGCTGATGTGATAAAAGCACTGAAAGAACGTATTGAGCAGCGTAAGACGGAAGTGGGTGAAATGTATGATGATTTCATGGCTAAAAACATTGCTGAGGCGGAAAAAGAAAAGCTGCTCAACGCGAAAAACGAACTGGCTAATATACAGCATGAGTTGGAACTAACAAGGGCGTTAGAACAGCGGTTTAAGGATATGCTCGCTGAGGAGGATACGGAGACCATTGTTGAGGGTATTCGACAACTGGATATAGAGGAATTGCAGGATGAACTATCTTTGATCAAGGAAACATATGAGAGAATCGGCCGGCGCATAGAAGAACTGGAAATGGAACGAAAGCGTCCTGCAAGGATTATCGTCGCTTATAATGCCGACGTCGCTTCTGTCCGGGATAAGCGTATCAAATACACAATGGCCCTTATGTTTGGCGCAATGGCTTGCGGAATGCTGTTGGCTTTCCTGAGAGACAAAGCAGACCTTCGCTTGCGTACACCTGACGATGTGGTTAAACGCATCGGTATCCGAATAATCGGGACTACCACCAGTTCAGACACCATCAAGGCAGCTCTTCTCCCGGGACAGATAGCCGGAGACTACCAGACTATTCGTGCGAACTTACGGCTGCTTAACGGCGACAAAATGCCAAAAAAGCTGGTTGTTACAAGCCCGGGGATGCAGGAAGGCAAGACTACTTTTGCCATTAATCTGGCAACAAGTATGGCCAGAGCAGGGAAAAAAGTTCTGCTAATAGACGGTGACTTGAGAAAACCTGATATTGCGCACTTGTTGAATCTTCCAAAAGGCTCAAGGGGCTTGCAAGATATACTTTTCGGAAGAAAATTTGACCAGGTCGTTTGCTCTATGCCTTCAACTGGCCTGGATGTACTTGCTGCGGATTCTCGCAATAGGGGTGATGCCTACGAACTATTAGCTTTACCTCTGACGGCTCAGTACATAAATACAATCAGCGAAAAGTACGACCACGTGATTATTGATAGTCCTCCTGTGCTGGCCTTTCCTGACGCCTTGATGTGGGCCAAGATTGCAGATGCGGTCATATTGGTCAGCTTCGCCGGTCAAACTACCGCTCCGGACCTTAGAGAGGCGAGCGAAAAACTCGCCCAAATAAATGTAAATGTGCTTGGCACCGTTCTAAGTAATGTCGAGGCTGGTCATAGCTACTACCGTTATGGTCACAATTATTACGCACAGAACGCCCGCTCGAGGAAAAACGCCAAGCGAGCCACCGCAAAGCTGCTGCTCCCTATGCAGAGTCAGGAGGGTAATACCAACGATTCTGACTCCTAAAGAAAATTAACCTGTCAAAGATTGTTAACGTGACATTAGTTCTTCATCCACCCAAGTTCTCAATTTATCCATGAACCTGATTATCATACATAAAAACAGGAACTCCGCAGCCAGTGACGGTAACGACCTGCTTCGGTTTGCTGTTTCCAGCGAGCCTATCGGCGATGTTGTTCTCGATGGATTAAGCAAACATTTATGCTTGGACGGCGATACAAATGCTGCGGTCGCCATTCCAGAAAGATGGAGCATTGAAACCCGCGCAGCGATACCAAAGATGATAGCTTATACAAAAAACGTCCCAATCTGCTCTGAGCTTCTGCGGAAAACCAGACGAACCTCATGGCTCATTGTTTCCGATGGTCGATTTGCAACTCAGGTTGATGGTGAATTGCTCCATAAAGTATTGGCTGGCATCCAGGCGGATGTGGTAGCGGTTAATGTCGAACCTGGATTGCTGGGCAAACGAGATAAAGTGCGATTGACAGCCCAGGGCAAGGTAGCAGGTTTCCGTCGGCTGTACTCTGATTCCGCTGAACCTGCACCTGTTCCTACCGATTGGCCTCATCATATCTTTGTTAAGACTAATGTTCTTGACCAAGTCTTGGCCGACCGTGCTTTACCTCAATCTTTTTCCGCTCTTCTAAAAAGATGTCGGTCGAATGCATTAACGCTGCGAGCGATTAGTGTCGGAGGTACTGTATTGGATTTGGAAACAGAGCCGGGTTTGCTTAGCTTCCTTGCAACCAAGCTCAACTCTTCGGTGCAGAATCATCGTAATACAAACAATAAATCTCGGACAGAAATCTTGGATAAAGACAATATCACAATATCTGACAGCGCAAGATTGTTTGGCAAAATATTGTTTGGGCGAAACGTTAGTATAAGTCAAAACGCAATTATAGTAGGCCCAACCATTATTGGTAATAACGTTAGGATTGGCACTTCTGCCGTTATAAATTCATCAATCATTGGCCCGGGAGTTTGCGTGCCGCAGAATCAACTTATCCAAAACCGCGTTGTAAAAGGACCACAATGCAACTGGAAGCGCCTAACTCGATACAAAAGCAATAATTCAAAGCAAATTTGCTACCCAAAGTTCGATTTAAACCACCAACAACGTGCTAACGACACTTTCCGCGGTTGGCCGAGAATTTCCTATACCAGATGCTTTAAGAGAATTGCTGATATTGTTGCAGCTATAACCGTGCTGATTCTTTTTGCACCTGTTCTTCCGATAATTGCTTTGGTTATTAAATTAACCTCTCGGGGGTCGGTATTCTTCAAAGATACCCGACAGGGACTGCACGGCAAAGCATTCAGTTGTCTGAAGTTCAGAACTATGCTCGTGGGGGCTGATAAGATACAGGATAAACTAAGAACCATCAGTCAGGTTGACGGCCCACAATTCAAAATGGAGGATGACCCGCGTCTTAGTACCATCGGCAGTTTTTTGCGAGACACATATATCGACGAAATACCTCAATTCTTTAATGTTCTGTTTGGTCAGATGAGTGTTGTTGGTCCAAGACCATCTCCCGAATCGGAAAATACACTGTGTCCGTCCTGGCGTGACGCCCGACTCTCGGTTCGGCCGGGTATCACGGGACTTTGGCAGGTTTGTAGGACCCGCCAGCCGATGAAAGACTTTCAGGAATGGATACATTACGACACCAAATATGTCAGAGACCTGTCATTAAAGATGGACTTATGGATATGCTGGCAAACAGCCACGAAACTAGTCAAGAATTTCGTCAGCCAGTTCTAAAAAAAAGTGTATAGATGAGAAGGGACCCCATTTTGCGATTTGCTGCAAAATGGGAACCCAGAAAGGGTAAGTAAATGCCAAGAAGATATTTTAACTGGAAATTAGCAATTGTTTTGCTAATCGGTCTTGTTGTTTTGGGCGCGACTGCTTTCGGACTGCGCCAATGGCGAAGAAGCACCAGAACCGAGTTGGGACTTGAGGCTGGCATTAAGGCATATAACGAGCATAGGTACGAAGAAGCGGCAAGCCAACTGGGCCGTTATCTCGCTGTTGAGCACGACGACGTGCCAATACTGCTCAAATATGCCGATGCGCACCTTAACATCAGGCCTCTCAAACGCAACAATCTTCAACATGCTATAGCGTCTTACCGAATCGTTTTGAGAGAGGACAAAAACAATTCCGAAGCCGCTATGAAACTTACTGAATTGTATTTAGAGATGCGTATGCCCGGCGAGGCCGAGTTGATTGCCACAACATACCTTAAAACAAACCAGGATCCTGAGCTTCGCAGGATGTTGGCCGTGGCACTGGCCAGACAACGAAAGTTCGATGAAGCAGCGGCGGAATTGAAGAACATCATAGCGGAACATCCTGAGCAGATATTAGCCTACGAAATATTAGGGCAACTCACAGAGCAACGCCCGGAAGATTTTTCAGCCGCCCCTGCTGACTTGTTTAATGAAGCGATAAAAAATAATCCGTCCTCGCCTTTGGCGTACATAATCCGTGCCGCCTTTCATTTGAGAAGCAAAGATAGACCCAAAGCCTTAGCTGACCTGGAGCAGGCCGAAAAGCTGGATTTATCTGACCCTATCGTACGGCTACGCCTCGCAGGGGAATTTATCAGCGCAAACGTCTCCGACAAGGCAGAAAAACACCTTGAGGCTGTGCAAATGGCTGAGCCAACAAGCCAGAACCTTTGGCGAGTCTGGACGATGCTCGCGCTGAAATCAAACTCAAAAGCAACAATGCTAAAAGTTGCCGAAACCGGATTAAAAGAGCTTTCTGCTCAACCCTGGGATTTTATGCCGACCGCCGCGGAGTTATATATCAGATGCGACAAGCTTGACCGTGCTGGCGACTGTATTTCCAAACTACGCCAAAAAGATATTGCCCCCGCAACTACTGCATTCTTGGAAGGTCTTCTGGCCGATAGAAGAGGGCACCTGTTTGAGGCCGCCAAATGCTTTCGCCTGGCAATACAATTAGGTAATAAACCCCTACCCCCACGAGTTCGATTAGCGTTGGCATCAACTCTGTCTCGTTCAGGTGACACACAATCGGCACTGCGCCAGTTACGTACTTTGGTCTCTGAGTGGCCTGATTTCTTGAATGGACGCTTAGCCCTTGCCAGGCTGTTGGCTCAGACCGGAAACTGGGCCGAGACAGCAGAACAAGCCCGAATGGCCAGGCAAATTTCTCCGAACAGTCTCGATGTGGCCTTACTACATACTCAAGCCCGGATGCAACTGTTGGCGGCACGCCCAACAGGCGAAAATGCCCAAATGTGGCAGGATATAGAAGACCGCCTGGCCGCCCTGGAAAAAGCCTCTGATAATGCCTTTTCAGTTAAGGCCTCGCAGCTTCAGCTTGCGTTCTTGCGGTCTCAGTTCAGCAAAGCTCAGCAGTTGCTGGAAGAAATGAAGAATAGCTACCCCTCTCGTATGGAAGTTGCTATGGCAGAGGTTGAACTGTTAACCGCTCAGGACAAAACCGATGAAGCGAAAGCAAAATTATATGATGCTATTAGAGTATTCCCTGAATCCATCAGCTTCGTAAGATACCTCGCTATTTTATTAGCAGCAGAAGGTAAGACTCAAGAGTGTGAAAAGATTATTAAAAATGCTTTAACTCGCATAGAACAGCCTGTCGCCAAAAGGGAACTGGGTTTGCTCCTGGCTGGCTTTTATAATCGCTGGAACGAGCAAGAAAAACGCTACCAGTTCCTCAATTCGCTCATTCTCGACCTCCCGGACGACATTCTTGTCCAACGCGGGCTTTTAAGATGTGAGAAAGTGATAAAAGACTCCGACCGGGCTCAACAACTCGTCGACAGAATTAAGACAATTGAAGGCGAGGAGGGTTGGCAGTGGCGGTATGAGCAGGCAAGAATTTGGTTCGCAGAGGACAATTTCAAAAACCGGTATCCGCAAATTATTTCACTTCTTAAAGAAAATCTGCTTGCTAATCCGAATGACCAAACCAGCCGAATGCTTTTCGCAGCAGCCTACGAACGAGCCGGCGAGTTGCAGCTTGCGATTTCGACCTATCGCGAGGCTTACGATCGTTCGCCCCAGGACCTTCGCATAATCGTTCCTACTATTGCTGCTTTATATAAGGCAAACGAGAGCGAGCGTGCAGACGAGATTCTTCAGCGAGCAGCCGGCGAAAAGCTATTCCACCCCGAACTAAAAAAATGGGAATTACAAAGTTACCTTAGACGCGGCGAATTGGACCCTGCCAGCGATATTCTGGAGGACTTATTAACTGACGACCCTAATAACCTCACTGTCCTCTTGTCTCTTGCAAGAATCAAGATGTGGCAAAATAAGTTTGCCGAGGCAGGTGAGTTACTGGACAAGTTAGAAATTCAGGACCCCAACTCGCTGCAAGTAGCAGTTGCTCAAGTGGAATTGAACGTTCGTCAAGGAAAATCTGCCGAAGCAATCGCACTATGTGATGAGCTAATAAACAACCTTAACAACGCGTCGGCTTACATCCTTCGCGCCAGAACATTCGCTTCCCTTGGTGACCCCAATAAGGCAGTAGAAGATTTTGAGCACGCCACAACTTCCGAACCAAATAGTGTCGAAGCGTGGGTGGCCAAAAGTAACTTTTACCGTTCCATAGGCCAGCCAGATAAGGCGATCGCTGATATACAACAGGCACTATCTATAGCCCCGGGTAACGTCCAAATCCAAAAACGCGCTATTTTGCTCTTTTTAGCATCCAGCAGTCCCGAAAGAGTCCTTCAGGGAAAAACCATCCTTGATGGAGCCCTTACGGCAAATCCTGAGGATGCTGAGCTGCGCCTATACAAAGCTCGTTCACTGCTTGCCGAAGGAACTGCTCCGGCGATTGAAAATGCTGTGCAGATTCTCCAGAAGATAACCGAAGACCAGGCCAAAATCAGTGATGCCTGGCTTCTGCTGGGAGAACTCTCGCTGAGGCAGGGACAGCCTGGGAAAGCTATAGATATTGCTTTGCGGGGCCTTGTGCATACACCCAACGATAGGCGGCTACTTTTGTTGAAGGCTCGGGCCGAAGCAGAGCGGTCACCGCTCTTGGCGATTCCTACCCTCAAGCTTTTGCACGAACTGTATCCAGACGATGTTGATATTGTACTGCTCCTGGCCAGAACATATATTGAAATAGGTGAAACCGAAAAACCTGTGACCCTGCTGAGAAAACAACTGGATATGTGTGATGCCTCAGCTCGCCACAGATGCAACATCGCTCTGGCCGTCGCGTTGTACAAAAATGGCAACAAGGAAGAGGCTCAAAAGATATTTGACTCGTTGTATCAGTCTGCACCGGATGCCCCAGCTCCACTATTGGCGCAAGCCCAGCTACTCAAGGACGACAAGCTCTGGAGCCAGCTAAACCAGAAGGTCGTCAATTGGTGCCAGAATCACCCAAAAGATACTTACACGCCCGTTGCTATTGCTGCGGATTTGGCGGCCACTGAAGACAGCCAGGCTAAGAAAATAGCCGAAGATTTATTTCGCAGAATCCTGGCCCGCGACCCCAATTCTCTCCCAGTAATGGGCTCGCTTGCTATGCTGCTGCAAATGACCGGCCGTCCTGAAGAAGCAGCCAAACTTTATGAGCGCATTCTCAAACTTCAACCTGATAACGTAGTCGCCATCAATAATCTGGCCTGGACACTTTGTGAAGAGCAAGGCAAACATCAACAGGCGCTCGAGCTTGCCCAGCGAGGTTTGGAAATCGCCCCTAACTACGTTGACCTCATTGATACCCGCGGAGTCGCGTATTACAGACTCGGTCAATTTGATAAAGGGATTCAGGATTTTACGAGATGCATAAGATTGTATCCCGGAGGAACACCTGCAGCAGCAGCTTCATACTTCCATTTGGCAAAGGCCTTAGCGAGCCTGGAGCAAAAAGACGAAGCTATTGAAAACTTAAACAAAGCATTAGAGTTGAATGCTGAAATTGGGGGTTTATCCACCGCAGATACAGAGGAGATGCAACGTCTCCTTGATGAATTATCGCAGGGGAATTAGTATGTCCTCATCATTACAGCCAGAAGAGGAAAGCAAAATAGAAAATATCAGCAGTCCCGGTGACTCTTTTTACGGTCGGCCTAAAGCTATTTTACTTGATGAAAAGCAGTGGCGGTATATCCAGAGGTATTATCACATCAGTCCAAGAGAGCTTCAGGTAGTTAAGCTTGTTTGCCAGGGCTTTACCAACGGAGACATCGCCGAGAAGCTAAACGTCAAGCATGGGACTGTAAAAACGCATTTGAGAAGCATTTTTCAAAAGACCCGCGTAAGGAACAAGGTCACGATGCTGTTAAGATGTATGGAGAATGCAGGCCAGTTGTCCCGCGAAGCTAATAGTACTGCGCCTATTCACACTATAGACGCAGAGGAACCAACCGGAAAAACGCCTCCCTCCGTCGAGACACTCAAAAAAGAAAACAATTCATCTACTCCTCAGTAACTTGCCCATTCGAATTCACCTCTTTTATCCTTTGACACCCTAACCTTTATAATAATCGCAAGAATCGGAAGATTAGTGCCGCTCTCTACTACTTTCGGTCTATACCATTTGTGCTAATCTAACTTATCTTCTCCGTGTCACGCACAGCGAAGACCCAATATATATATATTGAAAAATTTTTATTTTTTTTACATTTTTTTGTTGACGTGCAATTCATTCATTGATATAAAGCGTTCTTAACCTCAAGTGGGAGGAGGTTATATTTTACACGCACGGAAGCAACTGGAAGGTTATTTGCTCGACAACGAAGTCATCTGTGAGGAGACTACGGAGTGGTATTAGGCAAAAGGAGTAAATGGTTGGTTGTATTGCTGCCGTTTCTTATCCTGACGGCGGCAAACGCTACACCAACGGTTAGCAATTGCAGCAGCAATCTTGTTGTTTCCGCTGTGTCCCCCGGTTCAGATGCGCACATCCCCATTGTGGCCGATGTCACCCACACTACAGAACTCGGTAATTCTTACCTGGCCGAAGTCGCTGCCGAATTTCTCAAGCCACCCCCGGCTTTTACGAACTCGCCGACTCTGCCTGTTGGTGCAAAGTCTTTACCTGCTGTACCTGGAGCGCTCTTAATGGTTTTAACCGGTTTCATTTGCGTTTCATTAGTTAAGGACCGCAAGGTCTGGCTGGCAGCTTTGGCTGGCCTGTTATGGCTCGGCCAGACCGGAATTCAAGCCGTGCCTCACTTGGCTCTGCGTCTCAGCCATAGAAATCATACCGAGCAGCAGCTCGATGCTGAGCTTACTTATCCCTATTACCTTGAAAATTCTAACCGTCTGCGTAGTGATATTGAAGGCACGCAATACATAGGCCTGCTCCACCATTTAGCTGGAATACCGCAGGACACAAATTCATTCCTATCCCCATCTGCAATCATTTCAGAACGATATAGCTTAAATTCGCTACTCAATTGCCTAACTTTAAGAGTCGAGCAATTTATTTGTTTCTCACCAGCATTCATTTTTGAGAACTTACCCCGAGGCCCGCCTGAACTCACCTGAGAATTGTTTTTTTGACTTTTAGAGTGTATTCACGAAGCACTCAGAAAGTTTAACCTTACTTTATTATTAAAAAGAAAAAGAAGGGATTCTGGCATTTTTTTGCTGGAGAGTAAAATAATATGAAGGTTTTAAAAATACCAATTGTGGTAGTTGTTACTTTGTTGCTGCTTATGAGCCAACCGGCATCGGCCCAGCCTACGTTTCAGGTTTGGAGCCCGGATTACCTCTACGCAGGCGATTATTATGAGGATCAGGATACTTGGTTCGTGATTGACAACCCCTTTCAACTGTGGACTATCGGTGCATATCACACCAACGTCGACGCTCTGACCGACGTGACGTTGATTATCTCCGTTCCCGATGGTGAAACGGGGACTATTTTGATTACAGGTTTACCAGGCTCAGGCACTTCTGACCCTACGTTTATTGATAGCTACAGCGACACGTCGTTTTTCCCAAGTGGAGCGAACTTCAACAACCACTATCCCTTGAAAGATGATGTTTCCGATTTTCTTATTTATGACCTCGACCCTTTCGCCAACGTGGGTGATAAAATTGACGATTACAATGCGGACAATGGCGTCATAGGGTCGACCAATACCTACGGTCAGATTAAGGAATACTGGGTTGAAGTAAGTGGGTTCACATGGGTGCACTTTGATATGTACGGCCTTGAAATATGTGGCATTGACCACAAATGGAAAACCAGCTGGGATATTAACCCCGGCTCCCATGACGTCACGTGGATTCCTGCTCCAGGCGCTATTTTGCTGGGCGGTATTGGCGTATGCCTTGTCGGCTGGTTGCGAAGGAGAAGAACACTGTAAACCTGCGAATATGCAGCTAACGGCAGGGTATTTGCCCTGCCCTTGAACAGCTTTAGAAAGGAGGTCTTATGAAAAAATGGATTTCGATAATTATTCTGGCGGTGTTTATTGGGACACCTGCTTTGGCGGTTCCAACTATGGAATTCAGTCCTGGTACAGGTGGCTGGAGCTACACGCCAAGCGGTCCTGTGGCAGGAATATTCTCTTTTGCTCAAACAATTCCTGTTAACAGGGTACTGGGCGGCACCACTGATACACTGGTTGGCGCAGGCTTTGTGTACATCCCCGATTTGTTAGTCTCTGGTACACCTGGCGGTCCTTACTTACTGACGCCTGTCAGCTCCATTGAGATTAGAGATGCCGCTGGCAACGTCCTTCTGAATGGTGCACTTGGTATAGGTGATTTGGTGCCTGTCGGGCCTGCTGGTGTGGCCTACACCGAAATCAGAGCCGACATCACGAACATTACTGTTACGAACACTATCGGCTCGGATATCTTGGATGCTATTGCAGCGGCGGGTTACGGCTTGGATTTCAATCTGACCATCCTAAGCAGTATGTACATCCAGGATACGATTGATGTTGGCATTGCTGACAGTGATGGCTTGACTGGCACTATGACCACGGTCACCCCCGCACCAGGAGCCATTTTGCTTGGCAGCGTCGGTGTAGTCCTTGTCGGCTGGCTGCGGAGACGCAGAGCGTTATGAAAAAATATAAGGATTAACGCCGAAAAAGTATATATGAAAACAGGGCTAAGTCGTACGACTTAGCCCTGTTCTTATTGCCCACCCCCCAGGTTTAATTTATTTGTTTTAATTTGTGAAAATTCGTGGCTATCATCAGTTATTCCCGCTGCCAGAGCCAGTTCTCGGCAAACATCCTGAAGTCGCCAAAGTCAACCACCCCATTATTAGACAAATCTTCAATACAAAATTCCTGGGCAAACCATTTATCAGAAAATTTGGCGAAATCTACAAAATTGACAGACCTGTCAATATCAAAATCAGCCGGATTGCCGTTCATACTTGCCTGATTTGTCCCACCGTAAGCTCCCATATTTATACGTTTGCCGTTTGGCCACGGCTCATCGCCCCAATCGGAATTTGGGTCTCCTGCATCGATACAAGGACTTGTATTGGAATCCGTTACCCAGGTTTGGTTATTCGGGTCACACCTGCCGTAAGCGCTTTGCAGGTGGAAGTCCCAAATGCTGGGCTCGCCGTTTGCATCAAACGATGCAAAACATGGGTCAGTATCAATATTTCCGGTCCCTGACCAACCATTTTGGACATCACTGTATGTAACGGTAGCATCCCCGCCTGTAGCATCATGGATCTGCTCCAGGCCATTACCCCGGATAATAGAGTTGTTGATTGACACAGTGCTCTCAAAGCAGAAGATACCTTCACCCTGCTGCCACTCGGCCGAATTACCGCTAATAGTGCAGTTAATGATTGCAAGATTGCTACAGGACACGCATTTGACTCCACCGCCGGTAGCCCGGGCAGAATTACCAGCGATTATGCAGTTCCGAATCGTTGATTCACTGTTGTTGAAATATATCCCACCACCGCTCCAAAACATCGCCGTGTTTTTTATTATCACGCAGTTCCTTATTGTCGGACTACTGTCACGACAATATATGGCCCCGCCTGAACCGTCGTCCGTCGCGCCGTTCTGCAACGTAAAACCCGCAACAACGCAGTTTGTATCCTCGCCACTGTGGAAATAAAAGCTCCGCCCAAGGTGGTTGGGGTCAATGATTGTATTCGCGACCACATTAGGGTCGTTGGGGTCGGTGCTGCGAATGGTGATAGTTTTGCCATCAAGGTGCAGATCACGATTATTAGGGTCACCGGTATAAACTCCCTCGGCCACGATAACTGTATCGTTACTGTCAGCCGAATCAATCGCATCTTGAATTCTTCGAAATGGATCTTCGTAGCTGCCTGTCCCGGGGGTGTTTGGCCCGTTGACATCGACGTAGATAATATTGGCAGCGTTTGAAATGGACGCAACAGAGACAACAAACAATACACCCAGTAGTGCCTTTGTCCTGAACACCCTCACCCATCTCCAAAATCTAAGGTTTTTAAATTGTTACGAGAGTTCTATATTTTCACCAATAGGTTGATTTCGCCAGCTTCCAATACCATCCCACCAGCTCGAGACGTAATCAACAATCATCGAATCTTGATACTTCTTTTTACATAAGTCCATCGCCATATCGCGAAGCTGTCGCATACAACTCAGCCCACCGATTTGCCACGCATCGACGCCTATGTCAACCGCTTCACGTTCTGCTTTTCTAAAATTTGCCCTATTGGTTGTCAACAGTTCAGCGAGCTTTTCAGCCTGCGGCTTCAACATCTCCTGCCAGCCGCGCCGTTCCGATTTTTCCTTCGCCAATACCTCTGCCAACAAACGTTCGCGGTCCTTCTGTCTCTTTTCCCGTTCGGCTTTAGCTTGGGCCAGCCGTTCAGCGCGATGTTTTCGGCTTGCAGCGGGCAACAGCATTTCCAGCAATGCCGTCACCGAGTCTACAATCACCCAGGCCAAAAAGGTTGCCCCCAAAGTTCCCAGGGCGACTCCCAACAGGAATTGCTTGATTGCACTTACGCCTATCATTCCCAGGCAGCCTGCCAAGCCGCCTAAAAACGGGGTTGTGATATAGAGCACCGTATAGTAATTCGTACTCGTTAAGGGGTGTTCTATTTCTATTGCCTGACTCCGTGTAACACCCCTGAAAATTGCAAATAAGTACAAACTAATCAGCAGGAAAACTATTAATACAGAATGCCCCGAGAGGGAAAATATAACCCACCAATGAAAACCTGCCTGCCGCAGTGTGAAAACCAGAATATAGCCAACGCACAGGATGAACCAGGCCGTGCCGGCAAGATGAATTAACTTCAATATCCTATCTTTAGACATGGCATGTCATTCCACAATATCGACCAATTTATCCATTCAACTCATTACGGGTCTGGCAGCAAAAAAGTTTAGTATCCGCCATATCCACGAGCACCTACTTGCGCTCGCTGTACGGTATATACCGTCGAGAAAGCGCTGCCGATTGGTCGTACTAATTCCTCTACCGTCTGTCCTATAGCGGCCAACACGGTTGGTGGCACATATATTATGTCACCTTCCTGCAGTAGAACATTTTTGCTCATATCGCCGTGAGCTATCATGCGATTAAAGTCCAGTTCAAAAATTTTAGATTTGACACTCTCATCACCCGACGGCCTTATTATCTGGATACGGCCTTTCCATGCCAGAACTGTAGGCCTCGCCTCCGCTAATGCCCTCAAAGCTGTATCTCGTCCCGTAGTGATCTTAGGACCTGGGTAACTTACTTCACCAAGGACGTAATACGTCTTGCTTCGATATGTTACAACACGTACGTCGATGGGATTGTCTCCCGCCAATGTATAAAGCTGGGATACCTTCTGTTGCAGCAGTTTTGCAACTTGTCCCGGTGTTTTGCCCGCTGCTTCTATCTCACCTAAAGCCTCGAAGCTTATTTTTCCATCTGGCCGAATTTGTTGACGCTGCAAATGGATTTCCGGCACCTTTGAGCATAATACCTCAATTTCATCCGGCGGGTGCAAAACATAATTTTTGGCAATTACCTCTACCTCGTGGGGCTTTAGAAATGCTTCTATGTCTTCAGCCCGGGACGAAAAGCAACCTGTTAGACTAATCATAATTAACGACAAAATCACCATTGTTATTGCTCGTGTGTACATCATTACCATCCTCCTTTCTTTTGTAATATGCGGTAAGCTGCTTATTCTGCCGGACTTATGCCGTTTAAAGCAAGCTCACACAAACCTCAATTATAATGAATTACTCTGTTTTTTGTCAAGTTTTTTTGTCAAATTTTTCTCATTTTTTTTTGGAGCGTATGTCTTTTGTAAGGATATGTATTTTGCTGAATCGGGAGCGGGCACAAAACGCCGCAAATAGCCTAAAACGGCTGAAAAATGAGCCCCAGCCCCTCTTAACTCAACTCACACCACAAATAGGGCAGTTTTAGGGAACAATACCCAAAGTTCTGTTCTGGCCTGGTGGTTAGCCTTTGGCCAGGCTGGATTGTCCAGCTTGCCTGCACCAACTTAGCTTGGTGCCCATTTGTTAGCAGATCACTTTCTGTGGTGAACAGCTCCTTACCACCGGCTTATTATAGCCGAAAAAACTTTAACCGGCAGGAGGCCTGGCTTGCATAGTTTCCAAAGGTAGAGTAAAAGTAGGAAAAACCCTCAACTTTTGAATTATTTCATCTTCTCCAGTTGAGCAAGGAATAAATTTCTGCCCCAGAGATCTACCGACGGCAGTTCAGTGGGTTTTACAAATCTTCGAATATCTTCTTTTGTAGCGTTCCAGTCGATCGATGTAATCTTGTCTCTGAATTGTTTAATACACCAATCCAAATCTACCTGGATATTTTGTCCCTGCCAAGGACCTTGTTGCTTAAGAGCTGAAGCAAGAAACTGATAGTTAATCTCTACGCTCTGACTCGTATACCATATAAAATCGTACCAGTCCCTGCCTTTGATATATTCCCTGCAAAGTAACGCATGAATCTTACCTGCAAAAAGACTTGCTTTGTCCTGAACAGTCACAGATGAAACAAAGGGAAAATCAACATATTTCATTTCAAAATTGCTGCCAAGCGGCGGATTAGTATCGACCTCAAATTTGATGCGGATCTTACGCAAAGGCCCGGTTTTGCCACTATGTTTTAATTGTAAAACTTTTCCGATAGAGCCATCCTTGATAAAAGCTTTTCTAACAGCAATATCTGCGTTTGACCTATCAACTATCTCGATGTTATAGCCATATGCGAGCAGCTCTTCCGACAAGGCTTTAAGGTGCGGCGTAAGTTGAAAATCCCTATCCGCCTCTTTCAGGATAAAATCCATACCTTCAGAAAACCTATCCAGACCGTAAAAGATGCGAAGACATGTCCCTCCCTGCAATATAGCGTACTTAAAGAAGTCCGTCCTGCCCAAAGCCGACAAGGCTACTTCCTGAGTGATTTCCCTGATGGCATGTTCTTCTTCCAACTCAGTCTTGCAATTATATGAATCTAACCTATCTTGGATAATCTTAGTGCTCATAGCTTTAAGTCCCTTTTTAAGCCCTTGATAAATTTTTGAACTCGGTGACTTATGTAATTCGCAATCAGCATGTTAAGTTCTTCAGATGTAACGGATTCAAGTTCCTCTTGCTCGATACGCAAGCTCTTAACTACTGGCTCAAGTCCAACGTAATCTCTTTTATGGGCATACACATAATCAGCCAAAGCTTTCATTGGACTTGCAATCAAGAAAATGTTTCCTGCTTCATCGGTCAGTCTCTCCACACTAGCGTAGAATACCTTTTGTGGGACACGGGTGTAACTAAACATGCCTAAAGGAGTATTAAACTCTTTGGATTTCTTGAAAGATACGCTCGTTAATGTGTATACAGCTTCAGGGATCCATCCATGCCAACTAAGAGCTGATTCCAGACTGATGTACGAGGGGCCGTAGATATGCTGGGCCAAGGCATAAAGGTTGATACTTTCCTTTTGGAACTTTGGGGCAATGCAGTACAACCCTCTGCGAATGTGGATGATCTCACCATTGGCAATCGCGCGTTTGACTAAGCCAAACCTTTGGTCTTCACTTCCAGGAAACAGGTTTGCCACATCCTGGCTGGTAAAGTCGCCATATGGAACACATTCAAAGATTTTTTCGGTTAATTTGTTCATAGCCACACCAACATTTTGCTTACTATACTGTCGAAATATGACAGTTACTGGCAATTATATAACATATCGGCATATATTGCAAGCTAAGTTAATAAAACTGTCGCAAAATGACAGTATCTGGAATAAATATGGTATTTAGAATTGTGCACAGCCGGTATTCAGTTAGAAAATGGCCGCATATCAGCATTCATGGCTACGCTTTTGAAATGATGTGGGTAATAACGGCCTTCGGATACTTAATCCGTGATTCAGTGTGTAAGCACTGTGTTGGCAAGGGCTTAAAAATGCGTTTTTGAGCCAAAAATAGGAGTTACAAGTGGTTAGCAAGCGAATTTCGCGTGTGGCCTCGCTTCGGCTCGCGACGCTCGCCGTCGCTCCACCACACGCCTGTCTCATACCGAATTTACAGAAAAGAATTTACACTAACTTTGTATAAAATGACGCTTAGTGTACAACGGACATTGAAACCTGTGCTAAATTTTCACTTTTTCATAAATCACTGATAAGACAGTACTTATGAGATGGGCTATTTTGTAAAATTGGCAGATAAAGGGTTGTACGGTTGTATGTTGGTTGTAGTCGCCGGCCGGCAAAAAAGGGGGCTGCAGGTTGTCGCCCACAGCCCCATCTTACGCTCGCTCTTTCCGGTTCAAGTTCTTGAATCAGAGTCGGTCTATAGAGACTTTTTTCCTACTCGTTCTACATCCACTCCTCTGAGAGGATGCACAGGTCAGCGCCTGACTACTTGGTTCATTGCACACGCTGGTCGAACGCATTTTTCAACACTTTGGCCCCGCTTTGGGTGAGGGCCAAAGCGTCGGAAAATGCTGGTTGATACAGCAATATAACTTGAACCGATAAAAACAATGTAAGGCGGAATACTACTGACATCTGCAGTTCCGTGACAGACTGCAAAATGGATTTCGGAACAGATGTCCCGTCGAGCCGGTGACCGCGACCTAACCGGATTCGGCTCAGTGAAGATTTGTATTCTTTTGTCTGTAGGCCATCAGCCACAGCAAAAGTCTTACTTTGCTGGTGACCGCGTTGAAGTGAATTCGGCCCGGCCGACGCGAACAAGCTTTTATTCAGCCCGGAATACGCATGGTGGCATTGAGGCCAGCATGGCCGGTGACTGCGAAGAGGTGAATCCAACCGCCGCGTTGCCGAACCTGAGCAATGCTGGACGGCGCGAACGATTCCGCAAAGTTGGCAGTAGGCAGGACTCATAAACTAAAAAATGGAGAAAATGCACGAACCATAGCAAACTTTAATACTTGACGAACGGCCCCTACAGAGGTGGTTGTAAGCTGTGAGCACTGCAATTGTAGGCGTTAACTGATGATTCATTCTGGCCGCAGTACTCGGCAAGTGTGCAGAAATCTTCAATGATTATTTCTCATGTGCAGCATCATCCGCTTTTAATACGAGGCCTTTTGACGAGACATCGGCGGTGGAGGTGGAAGTGTCGGAATCCTCTTTGCCGCTCATTTTCTGGGGCGTATATTGGAGATTTTGTTGAGGTTTTTCCAGGGGATAATCTTTAGCTTTGCCCTGGACGTGAATTATCTCGGCTCCGTTGCGGGTTACAACCCGCGAATCACAATTAGAACCTTCCTGGAGATAACATTCATCCAGTGTGACATTTATTCCGTCATCGACTACCATTGCCGGCCGGTCGTCGTTCTTTTCGTATCCGAAGCGGCAGTTAAGGAAACGGATATTCTTAACGTGGCGCAGATACCAGGCATAGGCGGGGATCGCTCCCACTTGGTGCGGGGAACGTTCGTCGTTCTCCGTCGGTTCCAGAGTCCCTTCGGAAGCCGGGTGGCCCCCCTTCTCCGTAATACGGACATTTTTGAACTTGATATTCTCTACGGGACTGCCGGGTTTCGCACCATTCTTTTCCTTGTTCTCGCTCATTCACGACGTTCCTTACTTATCCACACCTCAACATTGTGTAGTTCCAGGAAAGGAACCTACCATCCAGGGGGACACATTTCAACCAAAAAATCGCTGCCAGAATAGGCCCAGAACGCACAATAAAGCAGCTTTTTGGATAAGACCGGTCTCTCGCAGGAACCTTTAGGAAGATCGGCTAACAAAAAATATTCATCAAAATAACCTATTAGCGCAGCACAGGCAGACTGATTGCGTATCGTGTTGTGGAAGGTGGCTTCGACCTGGCTGGTAGGGCCGAACCGAGTAATGCTATTGCTTGGCCGAGCAAATGAAAGTAATCTGAAAACTCAATTTTAGGAGAAAAACCATGTTAAGTAGAAAAAAGTACAATCCGAATTTCAAAAAAAGACCAATGAAAATTGCAAGTGTAGTTGGGATCAGTCTCGTAGTGCTTGCTACAATCTCACTGATGGGTACGGCCTCAGCTGCCACGTTCACAGTTCCTGCGGAAAATTTGAGAATCCCCGAAGAGATGCAAGCGTGCGCAGAAAACCTGCAAAAGATCTATGCAGCAATCAAGAAATATGAGAAGGACAGAGGCGAACTGCCTAACTGGCTCTCTGAACTCGTTCCCGATTACCTGGGTAAGGAGGCTTTGTTGTGTCCCATTAATCCTGAGCGCATCAAAGCGCAATATTGCCCTGACCCTAACCTTCCGTGTAGCTACACGTATGAATTTTCGCCGACGAGGATCAATAGTCGCTGGGTGTTTCGCAAGTGGAAAAAGCAGCAGGTAAAGCAGTTCGGCGATGTAGTACCCATTGTCTGCTGCATTGATCACGGTAGCGACACGGTTCTCAACATATCAGTTGGCGGACAGGTTTACCGGAGCCCCTTGGTTTGGGAACGCATGTTCACCCCGCACAAGCCAGCTACCCGCTCTGTTAAGGAACAAGCTGTTTCGCTTGAGGGCAAACCAGCACCTTCATTCACGCTTAAGGACTTAAACGGTAAAGAGGTCAGCCTGTCAGACTTCAAGGGCAAAGTAGTATTGCTCGACTTCTGGGGGACTTGGTGCGGTCCTTGTCGCAGGGCTATACCCCATTTGGAAGCACTTCATAAGAAGTACAAAGACCGAGGCTTGGTGGTTATTGGGGTAAACCGTGAAAGAGACCCTGACAAAGTCAAGCAATTTGCTAAGGAGCGTATATCTTACACGACCCTTGTGGAAGCCGATGAACAGTTTAAAGAATACGGTGTCCGCGGCATCCCAGCGCTGTTCTATGTTGACGGTGAAGGAAAGATACGTCATCGCGATGTCGGCTTTAGTACCGGAAAGGAAAAGGAAATCGAGCACAAAGTGCAGCAACTGCTCGCCGACAAGAATGAAGGGGTTGTTGAACTCGAGGTATTACCCAATCCAGGTACTGCAAAACGGTCCTCTTCAACAACAACCGAAGCAAAGAGTAAACCCGGCGAATCGGAGCCTGTCCCCGCCAAATTTGCAATTCCTGCAGAGAATATAGTGACCCCCGATCAGATACAGGCGTGTGCGGTAAATCTACGAAGAATCTATTCGGCGATCAGACGATTCGAAAAAGACGCGAACAGATTGCCAAACAGGCTGGCCGAGCTGGTTCCAGAATATGTAGGCAAAGAGACTCTGCGGTGCCCACATGACCGGATTCGTACAGGTGCAGGAAGCACGTCTCAAAATGTACCCTGCAGTTACATCTACGATTTCACATCGGATAGGGTTTCCAGTGAATGGCCAATTATTGGCGGCATGCGATTCAGTGATTGGAAAAAGCAGCAGATGAGACTATTCGGCGATGTAGTTCCTATGGTCCGATGTTCTAAGCACGGTTCCAAGTATCTTAACGTATCGGTGAGCGGCAAAACCTACGTTAGCCCTCTTGTCTGGGAAAGGATGTTCGTGCCGGGCTATACCCATGGCGATGAATTTCGTGATGTCGCGCCAAATAAGTTACGCTCGCTCGGGGAAAGACCTGCCGACAAGGACAAAGGCAGGACCGTAAACAAGCCACATCCTGAAGAAGCCCCACGCACGAAGGTCCTTAAAGGTAGTCGGACCTGGAACGCCCCATCCAAGTTTCAGGAGGACTCTCTCGAAGTTGTCTCAACAATACCTCAAACTCCGACCGTTCTGTCGTTGGGCGAGAGACTGCGAGTGAAGGTCCGCTATCATCTCGCTTCCGCAGACCAAGCTCGCATCTGGGCCCGTCCCTATACCGGGGGTAAGCGCACTTCTTCGTATAGGGCCCACCCATCACCTTTGTACGACGCCGGAAGTGGCGAGATGGAAGGTTGGTTCTACTTTGATAGGCAGACAAAGGTAGACGAGGTTCGTGTCAAAATGGTCTCAGCGGACTCCAAAGAACCGATTGCGACCGCATCACTGGTAGTAGATGCAGAATGGAAACCAGTGCAACACCCGACTATTGGACAGAGCAATGAGAACGCTTCGCCATCCAGATATGGCAAGCACGAGCAAGTACCGTATTCACAGTAATTCGCACGTGGCGTCAGCTTGGCACTTTGCAAGCGAGCAACCACGATTTGAGGAAGTGAAAAGCGTTCGCTTCTCGTAAGAATTCTGAACCTTTTGTGGCTGACTTTCATACAGCATTTCTGTCGCGTATGTGGAGAAAAAAACTTAGCTGTGTCTTATACTTTACTAAAAGCTATATCTTGACCAAACGTAGTGCATCATGCCATTAGGATTATCTGCTTTTATCATCCGAAAACTATTTAAGTGTAAATATTCAAATATCATCACCATTAACCATATCGGTAAGGAAGTCCAAATATGGCCATCATTTATTCAGCGACAGAGCACTAGTTGATTCTCATTGACTATTTCCCTGCCACGTGCCCTACCGCCCGCATTACCAATCGTTCCGTAAACCCAGCGACGAAAGAAACAGCAAATATGGTGTACGGTTTAATATCTTCCAAAGAACCAAGGAATGGGTCACTTAAATCTGACTCAAGAAAAACATATATGACAATCGCTGCTGCCGCACTCATGCACAGTCGAAGCAATGTTATACGAGTTGTAGCTGTCAACTCAGGTATTCGCGATGATTTTGTTGACTCCGGAGCTTTGAGCATTGCACTTAACGTACCTCCCAGCAGACCGAACAGAGCGACAGTCAAAAACATCCACAAGTCCTCTTTGTAATCTGGAGGTGCTTTTTCAAGGACATCGGGTGTTGGCAGTATCTCGAGCCACAGAAGCGCGAAGAGAGTCGATAGGAGCAAGGCAAGAATCAGCACCAAGCGCGCGACATGGTTTCTCAGAAGACCATCCTTGTACGCCTGGTTCGAGTAATGCTCGTCCCTAAGTAGGGCGGCCACGTATACTTTCTCAACATCGGGTGTTCCTTCACTCATACTCCCGAGCAATTCATACGCTGCTCTTTTTCTCCAAGAGCTGAGTTTTTCAGCTTCTTCTCTCAGTACGATAACTCTTGCCTGTAACTCCTCATTTGGGTTGAGCCCAAATAGTTCCATTCGCTGTGCCGCAAGGAAGCATTTCCAACCTTTATCAATATCGCCATCACAGAGTGCCAGCTCGGCGCGGCAGAGTGCCCCATATGCGGGTCCTACCCAGGCATATGCAGCCTGCGTTTCTTGACACCGGCTGACGCGTTGCCCCAGTTCAACTCTGTAGGCTGTGATTGCAGAAGCAAGTCTGCGCCACCGTCGGGAGATAAAAAGCCTCGTAAGGCCACCTCTTATTCGTCTAAGTATTCCTCTGCGGGATAAAAATGCCTTAGAGCACAAAACCTGCATTACCATCTCTTTCTCCTCGTCGTGCTTTAGTCGGTCGATTGCCTCTTGTGGAGTTAACCACTCAACTTTTTCGACTTCTTCCCTATCCGTCGGCTCAGTTGCACATTCGACTGCCAGCGCCATTCTCCAGTACAAAACAACCTTGGGAGTGGCGTCGTGGAAGTAACTGGTGGATCCCGCAAAGTCCGTGACCTTAACGGAACAGCCCGTCTCTTCTTTAACTTCGCGTTTCGCAGCTTCCAAGGGAGATTCTCCCTTTTTCAGTTTGCCCTTCGGAAGGCACCACTCCCCGCCATAACGTGTACGGTAGATAACTGCGATTTTGAGGCCCTCAGCAGTGTGTCTTTCGATTATACCACCGGCGGCAAGGATGAGGTGATCTCCCATTATGTTTCCTTCTCTTTAGTTCTGCTTGGGCGTACACATATGAGTAAGCCAAGGGTTTTCAATGTTTGATTCGGGCAGTTCTTCATGTCCGCCATTTCAACCAAACGTATTCTACGGTTTTGCTTCAAGAATAGTCAACATTCCTTTAGCGGGAATGTCTCATTTGTACTTCTGTCCGAAGCTTGAAATAGACGTAATCCAGCTTTGACTGCAGGCTATCGCCATGACAGGGGATTTGGGTGTCCCGCATATTTGGAGTGCCGGAGAAGGAGGGTGCGGTTTGTGCCTTTAGTAGTTCTTCATAGGATTTCTCTAGAGGCATCGGCGATGCCTTTCGGCCAAGCCGGATGAAAGGTTCGTATGTCTTACGAATTGTAAACTTTTGTTGCATTAGCCATAACCTCGTTCATTGCTGAAAGAAAAGACTTTGGTTGGAGATTTCTCACATGTGGCTGCCTGACGCAAGCGGGTACCAGCAAGCGCTTCTTCAGGCTCTGCCTTCGCCGTGCGTTTTTTGAGCCGAAAAGCACTAAGATTGTAAAAAAATCCGTTTTTTTTATACCCAAATAGCTATTTGAATCGTTATACAAGTGGCTAACATTCACTGTATGAGGTCGGCTTAATGGAAGACAGGCTACTTGTGATGAGGTCTAAACAGGGAAGCAGGGATGCTTTGCGCCGCATCTATGAAAAGTACAGAGATGGTTTGCTGATCTTAGCTATTGCACTTTCGGGTAATGTGAACGTTGCTGAGGATGCTGTTCATAATGCTTTCGTTACTTTTGTCGAAAGGTTGGAGAAATTTGAACTGACCGGCAGTCTTAAAGCTTACTTAGCGACATGCGTTGCCAACCGGGTCCGGGATCAGATGCGGACACAGCAAAACCGAGCGGTTCCTCTGACTCAAAATTGCTCAGCTCCGTTAGATTTGAGCGAACCAAGTCGCGCCATCGTGTGCAACGAAGAGTTACAGCAGTTAAGTTCAGCATTAGCCACATTGCCACATGAGCAAAGGGAAGTGATTGTGTTGTATATTTACGGTCAAATGCGGTTTAGAGCTATTGCTAAATCCTTGGGCATCTCTGTCAATACAGTTAAGGGTCGATACAGGTATGGAATTGGTAAACTGCGGTCAATCTTAGATAGTGAGGTACAAAAATGAGGCCAACGGAAAAGATAAAAAGGTTATTCGTTAAATCAAATGTCACGGTCAGCTCAGAAGTGGATGATGAGATGATAAGGGATGCTTTCCTTGCATTTAAAAAATATAAGAAGAATTCGGCTGCAATTCAGCCGAATATATGGAGAATAATTATGAAAAGCAGAATAACAAAAGTTAGTGGAGTTGCGGTCATCACTATTGGCATAATTGGGTTGTTTGTTTTCTTTGGAAACGGCCAGTCAACACTGCATTCGCAGGTTATGAGAGGGCTTGAAAGCGCTCGTACAATATATAATGTTGTCAAGATTTATCAGGATGGAAAATGGGAAACGTATTATGAGGTGTTGTACGACCGTGAAAAAGGGGTAAGAGAAGTAGGGTATCCTAGTAACAGATATCATATAAGAATTGATGATGGCGTTTTTTTGTGGCACTACACTCCGGGCGACGATTTTGTCGTGCGGTCCAAAAGCATTGGTTCTACGTTCCATATTGGACACCTTGTCTCTGGTAAGTGGCCTCAAGGTAAATCAGTTAGAAATCCAGATGGTGACAAAGTTGTCGACGGTGTTCAATGTCAGATGTACTATTATACAAATCCTGAAAACACAGAGGACCTGCGCCTATGGGTCGAAAAAGTTGAAGAGAAAAAGTTTTTACGATCATGGGAATCAAACTGTCGTGATGACAACGGACGATGGAAACCTTCTAAGAAAGGCAGCATTGAATATAATATGTCAATTGACCAATCTGTGTTTTCCGCGGATTTTGGCCCCAATGTAAAAATTGTAGACGCGGACCAGATCTTAAGCGAACGACTTGGGCTGGATAATGCGATCTTTACCAGAAAAATAATGGGACTGGTATTTGCAGTTCACAGGCTCGAGCGAAGCGAAGACGACCTGATATATGTTTCATGCTCGCTTCGACCTTTAGAAGAAAGCATCCAGCAATTTGGGGCTATTCAGTTAAACCACGGAGAGAAGGTTCATGGAAATATGGAGCTGTTCTCGATATCGGATGGCAAGATTTGTTTTCCATATAAGAAATGCAGGCTTTTACAAATGAGATACAATGGTATTGAAGCTAAATCATGGATATTAGTGCCGAGAGAGACGTGGTCCAGGGGGAGTAGTGAACTGGATCTTGGTGTTGTGGTGTTTAGTCGCGATAAACTTAAAAAACAGCGCATTGAGCAAGGCAAGCCTGAAAATAGGGAATTCAAACCGATGGTGACCTTGTCGTTGCCTGACAAGCTAACACAGGTAAACACAATGATTTCTTACGCTTACTCAGAAGCAGAAATGTTCAATCCTATCACGAAAGTATATTTATGCGTCGCTGACACTGAATTGCATTACCAAATTAAGCCATTTAATGATGTGTCGGAAACGGAATTTATGCAGAGTATCAACATAGCATTGGAACAATTGAAAAAAGACCAATATTAATTATGCTATAGAGGAAACGATTTTGCATCCCTCAGAGGCATTAAGCAACATTTGGTAGAATAGAATACTACATGGCCGGGCTGGTTTGGTTCGGCCTTATGTATTACAGCCGCGAGGTCAAAAGGAAAACAAACCCAGCCGGAGTGGTTTGGGGTCAGGCTTATTGGTCCAAAGACTTCAGATGGTTGCAATTTGAAGAAGATTTTGATATTATTGTGGAAGAAACAGGTGGAGCAATGATATTCAGAAACAGTAAATGTAAGACACTACTGCTGGGCCTACTGTTCCTGGGAGCAGCCATATTGTCAATCGAAGGATGCTCTTGCTCTAAAGAAGAAAAGTCAAGTACGGTTATGCTTGCAGACCTACCTATGCTGGAGGATTCACACTATGTTGTGATTCCGGTAACTATTAATTCGCAGGAGTACCGATTTATCATAGATACTGCAGGCGGCAACACAGCCGTCGATAGCAGGCTAAAATCGTTATTAGGTGATTTCATTAAAAGGGGGAAACGCCCTATTACACCAAGAGAGATACAAATAGACGTCGAGTTCTATGAATTTCCCAAGCGATTCGAAATAGGCTCCTTACGTTTGCGAGGCACGATTGCTTGTTTGGACTTGCGTAAGGGTGGCCTGCCTCCAGATCACAACTATGACGGTATAATTGGAATGAATACTCTGCACGATAAGGTTTTACAGTTTGATTTGGAGAATAAGCGCGTGCGGCTTCTGAGATGGCGCAAGACCGCTTCACAAAACACAGACGACCTCAGACAAAAGTGGGGACATCCTGTTCCAATAATAGAAGCTGAATTTGGTTTTCCGCAAATCAACTTAACTTTAGCTGAGAATATTGCTGAATTGTTCTTAGTTGATACTGGACTTGGCGCTCATAACCGGCTACGTGAAAGCACTTTCGACAAATTGAAAGGCTCCGACACAATTGATTATTATCATTATAGCAAGCAGGAAATGGAAGCACTCGCTCGCGAACAGGGTATTGAGAGCAGGCCTGAAGACCTGGAGGAAACAGAGGTAGTATTGGTCAGCCAAGCATCGTTGCCTGGCATTGACCTTCCTAATCTTTGGTTTGAGAAGAGGCGCCGCTCGATTCTGGGGATTAAATTCGTGACACTGTTTAGAATGATAACTTTTGACTTTGAAAACAACCTCCTTTACCTAAAACCGACGGCTTGTGACGAGGCTGGCAATAGAGAAGGCCAGAGAGCCCGAGCAGACTTCAATTCATCATCAAATGCTGAAAGTCTACCTCCGGATTCAGCGAGCAATACTCAAGAATCTGACGTGCAGGTTAAGGGCAGAGGTCTTTGATTTGCGATTCTCAGTGTATTAGTCGTGACCAAAAACGGCATGCGTCTTGTCCTCAGGTATTACAGCCGTGCGGTTAGCAGAAAACAAATTCAGCCGGGCTGATTTGACTCAGTCTTTTTGTGCGTTTTTAGGGCAAAAACAAAGGGTAAGAAAAATTTTTCAAAAAATACGAATTCTTTCGTTTTTTTGCTTGAAGATACGAAGCGGTTCGTATATGCTTTAGGTTGTAGATAATAGAAATAAATAGTTCTGAAAGGGAATGAATATGGTGAGAAAAAAGGTTCCACAGCCGACAGATAGAGAACTAACAATCCTAAGAATTCTATGGGATCTGGGCCCAAGTACCGTTCGCCAGGTCAACGAAGCGATGAACAAAGACAGGGCTACCGGGTACACTACCACGCTCAAACTTATGCAAATCATGACTGAAAAAAGGCTTTTGGTCAGAGATGAATCTCAGTGGAAGCATATCTATAAGCCCGCGATGTCAGAGGAGAGAACTCAAAAGCAATTAGTAGGGGATTTGCTCGAAAGAGCGTTTTCCGGCTCAGCAGAAAAACTGGTTATGAGAGCACTTTCAACCAGGAAGGTCTCCGCAAAAGAGCTTGCGAGAATAAGAAAGATGCTCGATGAATTCGAGGGAAAATAATCATGATGGCGTTGGAAGATATTCTTTCACAGGAAATTGTTCAAAAATTGGGATGGACACTGCTGCATTTTGTCTGGCAAGCAGCGGTGGCGGCATTGCTTCTATCAGTCCTGCTGAGAGTGTTGCGAAAATCCGCAGCTAACCTGCGTTATGTACTTGCGTGCTTGACCTTGGGGCTGATTGTTCTATTGCCTGTTGTAACCCTTCACTTGGTTCCGATTTCAGCATCGTATCCGACAGCCCTTGTTGAACCCGCACCTGTACCTTCAGTTTTGCCGATGGAAGAAACAAAGCAAGTGCCTGTGGCGGAAATGCCGGTGTTGGAAAAACCGGTGCAGCTTGTTGAAAACGTTGCCATAACACCCAAAGTTTCCTGGAAACAGCGCACCGTCGAATTACTTGAACCAGCCTTGCCCTACATCGTTTCAGGATGGCTGGTCGGAGTATTTGGGCTTTCTCTATGGCACCTGGGTGGCTGGACTCAGATGCAGAGATTAAGACGCAGAATGGTCAAGCAAATAGGCCCGCCCTGGCAAAGTAAGCTCAAAGAATTAGCCAAGTTGTTGGGAATTCGTCGGATCGTGCAGCTTATGGAGTCCGCGCTTGTTCGGGTGCCCACAGTTGTCGGCTGGCTGCGGCCGGTGATACTCTTGCCGGCCAGTGCCTTAACCGGCCTAAGTACCGAACAATTAGAGGCCATACTCGCACATGAATTAGCTCATATCCGCAGGTATGACTATTTCGTCAATATGCTGCAAACGGTGGTGGAGATACTCGGCTTCTATCACCCGGCTGTGTGGTGGGTTTCGCGCAAGATTCGCGTTGAAAGAGAGAACTGCTGCGATGATCTGGCGGTGAGAGTATCCGGCGACAGAGTGCGTTATGCAAGGGCCCTAACTTCGCTGGAAGAAGTGCGAAGTCGCCAGGGCGAATTAGCAGTAGCAGCAACAGGAGGTAGTTTATTAGCACGCATCTGCCGTTTGGTTGGCAAAGAGTCCGCCAATGCCAGTCGTGTTAGCTGGATACCGTCTGTGATTGCTATCCTATTGATATTGGCCTTCGTCATACCAACAACTCTTGCCTTGAACAGTTGGTCTAAAACGGTACCAAATGAGCTTGAGGCCAAATTGATTCAAGGATTTCGTGAAAACCGGGACAAGTTTGAGTGCGGCGTTCTGGCCTGGAGCAGAAAGAGTGTGAATGATCGTTATTCCGACAGCAATGACCCCAGGAGGGAGCTCGCAGGTCAATACAAGCTTTGGTGGGACGGTAAAAAGATTGCGACCAAATATATACAGGACCAGGTCTACACAGATCCCACCGGTCGGTTCTGGGTTGACAAGCAGCAAGGCGGTAATTCGTATGACGGGAGTCTCCTATCAAGGAAGCCAAGGTTTAATTATCATGAGAATTGGCTTGGGCCTGTTACGCGCTGGAGGGGGGATGGGTCACTAGACAAATTGATTCTTGGACTGAACAATCTGAAGCATATCACGAAAGATTGGTCGGTGGTTGACGCCAACGGCGTTAAGCTCATAAGGGTCATGACCAGGAACATGAATGAAACGGCCCGTGACTACGGAGCCTATAGCATCAGAGACTATGACCCATCCAAAGGTTACGGGCTGGTGAATGAAGAATGGTACAATCCGGACGGCAGCCCGCGTCTGAAACATACGGTCAAGATGTTGGAGGTAATATCCGGCGGATGGTTCCCTGTTGAGATTGATTTCAAGTCTTTCACCATAACGGATGGGCGAGTATATAATCATAGTCATTATGCGTTGGATATCGAGCGGTGCAGCTTTAATGATCGGTCGGCTTTGCCGAAGGGAATTTTTAAATTGGGCATGGAAAAGCAACTGAAGTACCAGGAGAAGCTACAGAAGTATTTGGCCATGGAACTGGAGGGATTATCCGATGTCAAAGAGATTGAGAAGGCAGACAAAGTCAAGCGGGGTGCTCGTGAGGCGATTGAGACGTTTGTTGCGGCGGCGCTGGCGGGTGATTTTGAAAAGGCCTCAGAATTTGCCCCTCCGGACAAGTTATCTGCTGACCACATAATGGACCTTAACGAAATGGCGGAAGGTCAGAACCTGTGGATAATGGCTGTTGTTGCCGACGATTGGTCGGCAATGGCGGTAAGTTCGGTCATCCAGGGTGATCACAGCAGGATGGGCCCGCTGGTGTTTTGTCTGGATAGGATAGTTCTGAATGGGCGCGACAACTGGTGGGTACATGATATAGATATGGAGACGCCTGATAGGGCCGAGGTAGAGCTGAAGCAGTTTCTGAAAGAGCATCCTGAAGCAAAGAAGGTTCCTTCTGAGAATAAAACTGATGTGCAGATATCCGCTAGCGAACTGGTGGCTAAAATAATCGAAAGTGAGAAAAAGATAAAGGATATCCAGCTCCATATGACATGCACAATTCCGGCGCGCAATCATACCTTCTATGAATTCGATTGGGGCTACGAGCACGGCAAGGAATTCTACAGCGGCATAAAACATTTGAGAGATTCCCGGACCGAGACCTATGAGACCGTAAAGATAACACAGGCCTTTGACGGTGAAAAACGATGGCTCTTGAGAGTTGACCCGGATGCTCAGCGACCGGGTGGTGGGATACTCGAACCCGATTACACGACCTTCAGAGGCATGATGACATTCAATACCCTCCTGGGCTTCGACGCAAAAGAGCTCGGTCGCCTGTCTTTTGCAGAGGCGATAGCTCAGGCAGAGTCTATTTCGGTAAGAGATAAGGTTGAATTCATCGACGGCCATCCTTGTTATGTCATCGAGGCCATTAATTTGGAAACCGACCCTTCGGTGGACTGGGCTTACGATGTTCGAGCATGGATAGATTACCAGAGGGACTACAGGCTCCTTAAGTTCGAGAAATATCGTAGCATCAGCGGCAAAAACCGCTTCAAGGTAGTCTCGAGGCAAGTGGACAACATCAAGTTAAAAAAGATCGATGGGATTTGGTTGCCAATCCAAGGTGACCGTACATCCTTCTCCACAAACGTCATCCGTCCACCCAAGGGGATGACGCGGGCGCAGTTCGCGGCGCTGCCTACTGAGGAACGAGAGCAAGTGGGCGTTTTCAAGCTAACACCAATGGTGCCGACACGCAGATTGGAGATTGACGTTGAGAGCATAAGGCTTAATAAAGGCATCCCTGCGGAAAGATTCACCATAGTATTCCCCGACGGCTGCGAAGTCTATGATGAGTTTACCAGCAAAAGATACGTGGTCGGTGAGCCGTCCGAACAGGACGCCGGCCTTTCTGACGCTGAGTTGATAGAGCAAATGGCGGGGCTTTCGGTAAGTGAGCTTATTGATATTCTTCGCAAATCGAGCATCGGCAGAGACAAGAAAAAGTGGTTCGCAGCCGTTCACAGGCTTGTTGAAATCGGCTCTGCCGCGGTACCGGAACTGGTTGCCGAACTAAGGCGAACCGGGAAACCACAGACTCAAAGCAAATTGGCTTTAACGCTAAGAGCAATCGGTGACCTCAGCGCCGTCCCAGGTTTGATTGACAGCCTTGAACGTAGCGGCTTTTCCAGCGATTATGGCATTGGTGAGCCAAAGACCGAACTTGATATATTCTTCAAACGGCATCAAATGGACCCCGCTAAAGAAGGTTTAGGTTTGGGCAGGCCAGTTCGTGAAATCACAATAGCTCTGGAAAAACTCACCGGCCATACCGAAGGGCATGACCATTTCTATGCCTATGATTCGAAAGGCAACCGACTGGGGTCTCACATCATAACCCCGGAAATAAGGGACAGGCAAAGGGAACACAGGCGCCAGGTCGCCCAGCGCTGGCGGCAGTGGTGGCAGGAAAATCAAGGCAAGATTAAACCGCCTGATTTGCCGCAGACTCAGCCAACACAAGTACCAGTTCAGAAGGCAGGTAAGAAACGTGAATATAGGGTTTTGGCTGCGCCGGAAGGGGCAATGCTAACGTTGGCCATAGTACCCAACGCAGATGGGTCGGGCCGTCAGCCGAGTCTGACCACGGAAGAATATCAACGATATCTTGATGATTTGGCAGAAAACGGGCCTTTGCGAGGATCAATTCGTGGGGATAGCTTCCAATGGTCGCCCATAAAAGGCGGCCTTAATCGGTTCAGAGGTTTACCTTTGAGTACTTATAAAGAACGAACCTATATTCTGCTCTGTGCACGCACTCAATACGTAATGATCCCTGAGTTTGAAGGGAGATGGGTCTGGGGGCTTGAAAAAGTCCAGCCCACTACTGATGCAGCGGGGAGACCAGCGATAAGCCTTCAATTCGATGAAAAAGGGGCTGAGCTTTTCTACGAATTGACCAAGGCCAATATTGGTAATCATCTGGCGATAGGTGTTGATAGCTGGGTTCTCTCGGCTCCTGTCATTGAGACGCCGCTGAGTAAAAAGGCAATTATCGCGGGAGACCTTACCAAAGAACAGGTGCGGTCATTTGTAGAGGACCTGCGAAAAGGCATGCCTCCGGTCAAAACCGATGTGCAGGTTGAGGTTGAAACGCCGGATGAGAAAATACCGCTTGTCTGGGGAGAGGCGGTGGAGGGGGTTCAGATGCGGGTACGACCCGAGCGGCAGAGGTGGTATGAAGGTGAAACGCCCAGATTCCGTGTTGACATGCGAAATAAAGGGACTGTCGAATGGGAATTGGGTTTGACGCACGAACACTGGGAGGTTGAACTTGACGGCCTGTGGCACAGGGTTGGAGCTTTGTTTTCGGGTTACTTTCGAACGCTGCTGTTCGGTCCGGGTCAGGAACATAAGGACATTGAGTTTTATCCGGGAGTATGGTCGGAGTGGAACAGTAATGGCAGACCTCTGAAGTTCACGCCGGGGTTGCATACGGTACGTTTGTCCTTTGGCCCAAGCACGAGGGACCGAGCTAACTGGCGGCGACTTCGCGTGGTAAGCAACGCGGTTGTGATAGAGGTTTTGCCTGCTGAGGCGGACAAGAGGGGCTGGGGCGAGGCGGTGGCTGGTCTGCAATGTGGCTTGCGAGCCGATAAACGCCTCTGGAAAGCGGACGAAACGCCGAGGCTCCAAGCGGTAGCAAGAAATGTCGGTCGGGGCCCGTGGCGCCTGCCCCGGCCATCGGAGCTTTTCTACCTCAAGGTGGCGGGTAAAATTTGGCGTTGGAAGGGACCGGTTTCTGACAGGCCGGCCGACCTTGAGCCGCGCGAGGCCTTGGATAAAACCACTATACTTCTGAGCGAAGACTGGGTTGGCGCATACGGTTCTGACCTTCGGCTGAAGCTGTCACTTGGCAAGCATGCCGTTCAACTGGTTATGTTCGTATCAGACCCCGTACCTCCGGAGGCCGTGCCGGGGACAATACCGATTCCCAAGCACTTGCGTATTGAAAGCAATGTGGTTGTGGTAGAGGTTTTGCCGGATGGCGAAAAAGCGGACACCGTTGACGTCGAAGCTGACGCTTCGACTTCCCTGCAGGCCGAGCTTCATGAGCTCTGGCAGCAGCGACAGGACCTTGCCGGCGCCGAGGCTTTCGGCAAGAGGTTGCTCGAGAAGTACACTGAACGCGAGGAGCAGGCACTGATATATTGTCAGCTTGCCGAGATATATGCCCAGAGCGGGCAAATCAATCCGAGCAAAACGATAGAATATGCTCGGGCGGGATGGTGGTATCTTCACGACGCCGTCAAGAAGGCGCGCCTGTTCGTTTATTGGGGTGATGCGCTTCAATTATCGAAAGGCAGGCGCGACGCAGCGAAGATTTATCTGCGGGGGCTTGAGTTCTGTTTGCAATTTGGTTTGCCGAAGGACAAGCCGGAGCTACCTGCCGTCGGCGTGTCCACGGTTGACGGTCCGCCGGAAGTGGTGGAAAAGTACCGCAAAGAAAATGAGCAAGAAATGGTTGTGAGAAGACATGCCGAGCGCATCGGCGAACTCGTAGAGCATCGGCAGGCTCTGACCGGACAGATTGTTCAGTTATATGCGCGGGAGCCGGATGCCTTCGATGAACTGCGTGAACTTGTAATGAAATACCTGCACAGCGAAGAGGCGGCCGAGGAGCTCATTGCCGCCGCCAGGGCCTATCGGAGAAATCAGAAGGTTGCCATTCCGGTAATCATGAGGATGGGGCCTGATCCTAAGCCGGATGCCGATTTGCTTTGGGGTCAGGCGGCGGAGGGGATTAGAGTTCGTTTGCGTGCGGAGAAGGGGAAGTGGGCGGCCGGCGAGACGCCGAAGTTCAAGGTGGATGTCCGCAACGACGGCAGTCACAGACTGCTATTAACTTCTGCACCGGACTATTGGGGGGTTGAAGTGAACGGAGTGTGGTATAGGGTTACGATTCCTATGCTGGGTGGCGCCAAAGGCATGTCATTTGGCCCGGATAAGCGATGGTATAACCTTGAGCTATCATTGGACATGGCTCTTGGTTCTCAAAATGAGAATGGAGGTTTTGAGTTAGCGCCGGGCTGGCACACTGTGCGTGCGGCTCTTTCGAGAGGACTGTCGCAAGAAGGCAGAACGATTTCTCTTCGGGTAGTGAGCAATCCGGTTGAGATAGAGATTTTGCCGGCTAAGACCGAAGTGAAAGACCGCCTCGAATCAGCAGAGAAGTTAAAAGAATTAGGCAACGCGCTGCTTATATATGCAAATGACCACGAAGAAAAATATCCGGATACTTTGCAGAAACTACAAAAGCATATAAACGATATGAGCGAGGACGATTTAAAATGGTTATTGGAAAATGTTGTGTACCTTGGCAGAGGAAAAACAGTAGTAGAACCACCAGACACCGTGATAGCTTATGACAAGACACTGCTTGAGAAAGGAGAAGGTACCAACGTTTTATTCAATGATAGCCACGTCACTTTTAAGAGTTCTAAACAGCTTGAAAAGCTCGGCATCAGCAAACGTACAATCCAAATCGAATCACGGTTTTTAGTAGTTAGCGAAGGTTTCCTTGAAGATGTCGGTCTGGATGCAAATTCTATACAAAGCGATGATGTCTGGTCAGAACATCTTGTTGCGGAGTCTCCAGCTTTGCCGATTTCTGAAAGTTATAGCCTTATACTTGATGATCTCCACGTCAGCTTCCTCATCAAAGCTGTCCAGGCTCATGAGGATTCCAAAATGCTTGCTGCACCAAAAGTAACAGTATTGGATGGCCAAGAAGCAGCTTTCAGTATTCATAGACAAGTCAACTATATCTCAGGCTATAGTGAACCGAATCGGCCTTCCGGCGAGCCAATACCAGAGCGCGATTCCGTAAACAAAGGCCTTCAGCTCCAAGTGACGCCCAAAATCACGCCTGACAACAGACACATACTACTGAATGTCGGGTTTGAGCTTTCTGACCTGCTTGGGTTTGAAGAGCGTATGTACAAGGAAAAATACCCGTACAAGATTCCCCAGATGGAAGTAGTTAGTGCCAAGACGCGTGTCTTAGTCCCCAACGGGGGAACGGTGCTCATGGGCGGTCAGAAAGTTACAGCCGAAGAAGATGGCCGGAAGGTGCAGAAGGAACTTCTTGTTCTAATCAAAGCCGAAAAAGTTGATTCCGAAGACCTTCCAACGTATAGGGGCGGCTATGGTGGTTACGGCGGTTTTGGCGGCAGCTATCGTGGCGGTTACGGTGGCTACGGTGGCTACGGTGGTATCCTGCCCGAGGAAATGGAAGACCCCAATAGTCCGGATGCTAATTCGCCCGAGAACAGACCGTGACCGATTTGAAGTGCCGGCCTGGTTTTTGTTTAAACGCCGTGACCGTTATATAAGGAGGCGGCGATGCGGAGCGCTAAGCGACCAATCCTGATTATAACGCTGATTTGTGCGGGTTTTGTGCCGGAGGAAGGGGCCGTTAATAAATAAAAAACAGGCAGGGGAGTAATTTTCTGAATAATCTCCAGCTTCAGAACGACTTATTTATGAGTGATTAAAAAAGTCGAATACTGAAAGGAGATATAAGATGTTGGAGAACGAAGTTATTTTGTTACATCGGTTTGCCAGGACCGGCGATGCGGAAGCGTTTTCAGAAGTTGTTCGGCGGCACGCGGGGCTGGTATATGGGGCTTGTTTGCGGATTCTGGCAGACAGGGACAGGGCAGCGGATGCGGTGCAGGATACGTTTTTCCTGTTATTGCGGAATGCAGGGAATATTACCGGCTCGGTACCGGCCTGGCTGCATAGGGTGGCGACACGCAGAGCCATTGATGTTGTTCGCAGGGATTCTTCAATAAGGCGGCAAGAAACAGAATATGCAGCCAATAAGCCCAGAGAGGTGAGAAAATGGCAGGATATATCAGGGTATGTTGATGAAGGGCTGAGCGAACTCGATGAGCAAACACAAGAGATTCTGATACAACACTTTTTCGAAGGTCGGTCTATGACAGATATTGCAGCCGACAAAGAGGTGTCGCAGCCGACCGTCTCGCGGCGGATTGAATCCGGGGTGGCGAAACTACGAGAGCGACTAAGAAAGCGGGGGATAATAGTTGCCGTAGCTACATTGGGTGGTCTGTTAGGGGAAAATGTTGTCGAGGCAGCGCCGGCGTTGGTGTTGAAAGAATTAGGCAAAATGGCACTTGTGGGGGGAACGGCAGCGGCGGGGTCCGGAGTCGGCAGCGCTGCAGCAACCTCAGGCACAGGGGCCAAGGCGGCGGTCGGCGTGCTGGCCGGGGTCAAGGCGAAGGTCGTCACCGCTGCTGTGGTAACGGTGGTGGGTGTCGCCTCAGTAGTCACGTATAACCACGTTACCCAGCCGCCCGAGGTTAAGCAACCTCCAGGACAGCATAGTACTCAGCAATTCAGGCAACGTCCGTCGGGAAGACCGCCAGGCACCGTACAGAGCCGGCCAACCGCCCGCAAAGCCCGAACGGCAGAGGAAGCGGACCGGTTGGAGTGGGAAATGATGATGGAAATGATGTTGGCCGAGAATATGGCCGCTGCGCCTCCCGACAGACCTGTTTCTGAGCCGCGCGGTCCCGAGCAGCCCAGGCGTCTTCGTAGGCAGCCCGCCGGCGGCGGTTATGGAGGTGCCTTCGTAGGCGGCCCGCCGGCGCCTGATAAAGAAACTGACAGCGAGGATAGTAACACACCTGCTATGGGCTATGGCGGCTATTATGGCGGTGGCTATGGCGGCGCTTACCGAGCCAAGGAACCAGAAGAACCCAATAGTCCAGATGATAATTCGCCCGAGAACAGGCCGTGACCGATTTGAGGTGCCGGCCTGGTTTTTGTTTAAACACTGTAACCGTCATATAAGGAGGCGGCCATGCGGAACGCTAAGCGAACAACCCTAATTGTAGCGCTGATTTGTGCAGTTATGGTGCCGGTCTGTTGGGCAAGGACCCCGCACAGCAAGGGCAAATCGAAGCATCCCACTGCGTTTGAATTGCTGGATAAGTACGCAGAAACACAGGATGAGATTTATCAATCTTTCATAATTAAGCATGAAATATCGATTGAATCGAGTAGCAGCAAGCCTGACCAGGCAGGGATAGTGCTGCACACGAAACAAGCCGAGGAATTTCGATTCGATGGCAAAACCGAACGGTTTAGAACACGTAGATCCATGTGGGGTAATGTGGGCAGCCCATCGGACAATTATCCAAAAGACAATCCTGCCTATCAAAGCTACATGTGGGATGGCAAAGATCTCTACCAGTATGCAAGAAACCCGTTTAATCCGGTCAGCAATCTTGGCAAAGTCCACCTTACCAAAAATAAGGATAGAGACGTCAAAATTAAACGACTGTATAGCAAAGCAGGTTCGTTAAGAGGCTCTATCCTTGGTAGCATCGAGCGCATAGACTCAGAGTTACGCAAAGCTCATACTATATCGGTCCGGGACAGGACGGAGAAAGTAGGTGATTCAGAGTGTTATGTTATAGACGCAATTACAAAACTCGGAAACCTCGCGGTGTGGATCGACCCTAAACACGGATATAATATTGCCAGATTCAACCATGAGATAAACGGAAAAAGGGGCGACCTGGTCTACGGTCGTCCGCTCCACAGGGAACACACAATTCATATTTCTCAAAGAATCGTTCGTTTCGAAAAAATCAATGGCCTCTGGGTTCCGATGGAAGCAGATGCAAGATATCATAGAGATTTGGGTGGTAAGGATTACAGCAAGTCCCGAACTCATGTGAAACGCACTGAGGTAAAGCTCGACGTTGACCATGATGCGCTGGGTTCGTTTGTTCCTGACGACATTATGAATGGAGCAAGGGTTTTTGTTATAGGTGTCGAAGGCATTATGTACACCTGGCAGGATGGCAAAGTGGTGGACGAAAAAGGCCGTGTGATTATGGACTGCAGGCCAAAGAAAGCAAGCGGCTCTGCCGAGTCCAAGCCCAAATCTGCTGTCCGAAAGCGTCCGAGCGCGTGGGAATTGCTTCGCAAATATGCAGAACAACAGGCGAAAGTTACTGCGCCTCGCAGCAAAGAGCGCGTTGTTCACTTCCCCCCGGATCGCTCCCTGGGCAAGCTAATGATTCAGGACGCGAAAACAGAAAGACGCATCGAGACGTTTTTCTACTGGACGCAAACGGGGGATTCAGACCTGAAATACCTTGGTCAGGCTCAGGGCAGCGTCACCGTCCCGGCTGGCAAACGCCTGGCCCTTTACGTAAGTCAGGATGCTTGGCGAGACCTTTCGCCTCTTTCAAATCTCAAGCCCGACGACCTTTATATGCTAAGCATCAGCGATCCATACGACGGAGGCCAGTTGCCCGACGACAGATGCATGCCCCATATCGCCCATTTGACAGGCCTGAAGGTCTTGCACCTCGTGAACACAAATATCTCGGCCAAAGGCATGGGATTTATCAAGGGCCTCGATTCGCTGGAGCGATTATCCCTATCGAAGCGGCTGACAGATGAAGGCCTGGCTGAGGTAGCCCGGTTGCCGTCACTGAAGGGATTGTACCTGCAGGAAAACCGCCTGACTAATGCCGGCTTAGCTCATCTTGGGCGGTTGGCGTCACTTGAGGAGCTGGAGCTCGGCGGCGGCCGTATTAGCAATGCGGGCCTGGCTCATCTGGCGCGATTACCTTCGCTCAGGTACCTTCTGCTTTGGGGCAAGAACTTCACCGACGCCGGTATGGTCCACCTGAAGAATATCCCTTCACTCAGAATCCTCCAGCTCGGCGGTCTGACTCAACTGACCGACGCGGCGCTGGTTCACCTATCAGACGTTCCCAACCTCGAACGCCTCAGTCTCCACTGGAACGAAAACATCACCGACGCTGGCATCACCCACCTGAAGAAGCTGCGCTCGCTGAAGAAACTGGATATCGCACACTCCCAGCTCACCGATGATGGTCTGGCTCATCTGGCCCGGATCCGGTCCCTCGAACATCTTGATTTACCCTCCGCAATATCTACCCCCAACGGACTTACCTTTCCAATTACCGACAAAGGTATGGTCCATCTGGCACAGTTGCGTAGGCTCAGGCACCTCAGAGCTGGTTCGGTCGGAAAAGGTGGCCCGATTACAGACGAGGGCCTCCGACACATCAGCGGGCTGCAAATGCTTGAAGAGCTTTCCATCGGCGGCAAGGAGGTTTCTGATTCAGGGATGGACCACATAGCAAAACTGGCCAATTTGAAAGACCTCATGCTCTTCGGCTGTCCCAAGCTTGGAAACGAAGGCCTGGCCGGACTGACCGGCCTCAAATCTCTGAAAAAACTTTATCTCGGTTATACAAACGTCAGCATCGAAGGGCTCACGCAACTCAAAGCAATGCCCAACCTAACCTACTTGCACGCCTATCCCCTCAAGCCCAATGGCACCGTCCTGGACATAAAAGGGCTGACGCAGCTTGAAAAGCTGAGCCTGGGCTTCTCCACAAAGTCGGGTGACTGCCTTACCGACAGGGACCTCGTTTGTCTGTCGGGATTGAAGCGTCTTAAATGGCTCCAGCTTTACCCCCGCAAGTTCAGTGATGAGGGTGTCGCTTACCTGGCCGACCTGACCGAAATGGAGCGTCTGGGTATAGGTGGCCCCGATTTGACCGACGATGGACTTCGCCACCTTGCCAAAATGAACAAGCTCAACCACCTGACCATCAGCGATGGCGCTTTTGGCAGCGGCGGCAGCATAACCGACAACGGCCTTGGTCACCTCGAAGGCCTTAAGGCACTTGGCTACTTGAACATCACCTCCAGGCACCGTTTCAGCGCAGCAGCCAAGCGGCGTTTGCGTGAGCAAGTACCCTACCTTGTGACCTTCAGAACTCAGGTCAAGGGCGATTCGTCCGGAGCCAAAAGAAGCCAAATCAGGAACAGTAAGCCCCGCAGGCCGCAGGGCACACGTCCCACTCGCCCGAAGTCAAGGAGATAATCTTGAGATGGAGATGCCGTACTCTATAAGACAAGTTTTGGCGATGCTGCTGATTTGTGTGGTTATCGTATCGGTTTGTTTGGCGGTGACCGCCACCGAAGCGTCTCAACAAAAGCGTCCGAGCGCGTGGGAATTGCTTCGCAGATATGCAGAGCAAAAGGCGAAAATCACTGACACCCAGAGCAAAGAACGCGTTGTTCACTTTCCCAAGAACCGTTCTATCGGGAGGTTGTACCTGGTTGAGAAGCGATTACCCAAAGATTGTTTGTGGCACGAAGTGCTTGTCTGGGAGAGGGAATGGTTGGGTGAAGCTCAAGGTGATGTGAGAGTGCCGGCAGACAAAATGCTCAGGCTCGATGTTGGCAAGAACGCGTGGAAGGGCGGCCGCCCTTTTGCGGGCCTGAAAGCCGATGATATCCAGATACTGAACTTCTTCCAATACCCTCACGCCGGTGATTCAGTGCTGAAAGATGTCGCGAGGTTAACCGGCCTGGAGGTCCTTTTCCTTGGCCTTGGGCGCTACACACGTAGAGGCGTGGAACACCTCACAAATCTCAAGCACCTTAAGGCTCTGCAGTTGCCCAGCAACATTCGGGCCGAGGCGCTGAGTTTCCTTGAGCAATTCAGCTCGCTTGAGTATCTCTGTCTTAGCGGTCCGGATCTCACCGATGCCAAATTGGCTGCGATACGAAGACTGACCTGGCTGACCCAGCTGAGTATTGGAGGAAGAAGCCATATCGGCCCAGGCCTGGCACATCTGGATGACTTCAAGTCACTGCGGTTCCTTGGCCTGACAGCTACGCGGAACGAACACATTGACAAGCACCTCGCTCACATAGCCAACCTCACCGAGTTGGAAAAGCTTAACCTTCGTGACACTCTCGTCGGCGATGCCGGACTTGCACATCTGCGGAAGATGAGCAAGCTGAAAAAGCTGGATCTGTTCAGCAATCCCAATACCGGAAGGATTACCGATGCCGGCATGGTCTATCTCAAAGATCTGAAATCACTGGAAGAGTTGAGCCTGCCGTCCGGGATAACCGACGCAGGTGTGGCATATCTGGTGGGTCTGGATTCACTAAAGAATATCAACCTCTGGGGGCACAGTCTCACGGACAAAGGCACGGCCGCACTGGCCCGGATGAAATCCTTGGAGGATCTGGATATAAGCAGCCGCCATGTAACCGATGCCGGGATGGTGAAACTCTCCGCATGCCACTGCCTTGAATCACTCACGCTGAGTCGATGCCAGATAACAAATGCAGGCCTGGCCCGCCTGGCAAAACTTAAAACACTGACTAAACTCAGTCTCAGGAGAACTCAGGTAACCGGGAGCGGGTTGACCGTTCTAAAAGAGCTGCCTTTACTGACGGAGCTCAACATTCACTACATAGATTTTGGCGAAGCCGGCATGGCTCATCTGACCGGTTTGAAGTCGCTGGAGCGCTTATGGATATATGCGCCTGAAGGAAAAATCACAGATGACGACCTGGCGGATTTGTCACGCGTAACATCCTTGAAGAATCTGCAAATTACTGTCCACGATAGTTCGCAATCGTTGATTACGGACCAAGGGTTGGCCCATCTGGCGAATCTGAAGGCCTTGGAGTCTTTGAATATACACTCATGCCAAAAGGTTACCGATGCCGGACTGAGGCATTTTGAAGGTCTTGCTTCCCTTAAGAGACTGCGCTTGGACTTCTCTCGAATCACCAAAGCAGGAATCGCTCGTCTGAAAGCAAGAATACCAGGCGTTGAAGTAATTGTGCAGCCTGCTGTCCCACGCTGAAATGCTCGGCCTGAGTTGCAAAATAGGCCAACACGAACTATGCAGAGACGCTCCGGACGGAACGAGGCTAAATCAAGAGAAGGGCGTTAAGATGGCTGCATTTAACTCCATCAAAAAAATTCTGTTCGCACTGCTGATTTGTACAGGTTTAGTTCCGGTTTGTTCGGCGGTGACCGCTACCGAAACGGCTCAACAAAAGCGTCCGAGCGCGTGGGAGTTGCTTCGCAAATATGCAGAATCAATAAGTCATGTTGATGGAGGAGGAATTGTAGATAAAACAAGATTTGCATTTGGAATATCATCCCAATTAAAATCTGATTCATTAGTCGAAATTGTAACAAAACCATATCAATAAACATAAAATTGAATTCTTTCAGATAAATTTTTATACCCCTTTTTTCTAGCAAAAATATGACATTCAAAATCTCCCCTCAGCATTAAAAGAAGTACCTTATGTGAAGTTTTAAGAAATTAAAATAGATTTTGCCCTTTTTTTGGATGAAAAATTACTCTGGAGCGTCTATAATATAGTGAGATTGGCAAAGAGTCAGTAGAGAAAATGGTATTGGCACAAACCTTGAAATCCAAGTTAGGTAGCTTGTTTCTAAGCATTGTGATCTTCTTAAATGCAGGGATTGCCCTCAGCCATGCGCAGGGAGAGGAGCCGGCTATGGGTGAGTTGAAGCTGGAGGGCAAACATATCCAACAACTGGTTCTGCAATCTAAGGACGGTAAGAGGGAGAGATTTGACAAGCCTAGAGAAAGCATAACACTGCCGGCGGGAGAGTATCGATTACGAGAGGTCCATCTGGAAGGCGGATACGTGTCCCGCGTCCGGATAGTCCCCGACGACTGGGTAACGGCGGACAAGGATAAGCCGGCGGTGTTGAAGGTCGGTGCTCCTCTCAAGCAGACGGTGAAAGCACAACGGCAGAGAAATCTTCTGGTTTTGAATTATGAGCTGCTCGGAGTGGGAGGGGAAAGCTATACTCATAGAGATAGAAGTAAACCACCACAGTTCACCGTTTACAAGGGGACCAAAAAAATCACCACCCGTAAATTTGAGTATGGGTGAGGCGGCACCTGCTCGTACTCGTGGCGAGTACCTTTGACAGCATTCGGTGAACTGAGAATCGTCGCTTCTCAGGATATTGGCCAACTCGGCTCCAAAGAAGGCGATGCGGTAATTTACAACTGGAAGTGGTACTATAACGTCTGCCGTCTACTGCTTTGGTTAGTTCTTATTTTACTTTTGGTTTTTGTTAAAGCCAATCGTGATCCTCGCGCGTGGCTTATTCTTATCCCTCTGCTAATCGTAAATCTTTTCTGGTCAATCTTCACAAGGCTTGTGGTCCCCGGTTCAGCAAATACAGCGATGTTTAGTATGATATTTCACTCGTACGTAATAGGCATTGCCGCACTGTGGTTGTTGGGTCACAAGATTGGCAATCGCAATCGGTTTGTTACGTTCCTTCTGGCTGCAGCCATTATGGCTGTAGCCGGCCTCACAGGCGCTATATCCTACAGCATGGCCGACTTTTCCGAGCAAACGGTAGCCGTTCTAATGTTGCTTGCCGTGTTGGCATTCACGATACTACTTGGTTTTGTCTTGACCGGCTGGCGCTGCCGAAATCGCTACAGCAGCGTTCGTTTTATGTTGTGGCTGGCTTTTTGGCTCATGCTTGCCTGTGTTGCGAGCATGCTGGCTTTTTACCCAATTATGCTCGCTATTTACCAGGCTTCTATTCCGATCTTTACGATATTGCTTCAGCTTTCCATAGTGGGCCTGGTATTTGGCTTGTGTGCATATGTGATTATACTGCCCTATATGATTCTGGCTTTCCGAAGTTCTTTCTTCCGGCGGCGATTTTACGGCTGTTTTCGCCTGCCGGCAATGGCCAAGCCCAGCACCGATCCAAGCGACATTGAGACAGCAAAGCAGAATCTCTCGTAAAATTTGTAGCTTTCTTGACTGCAATTGGATATAATAGGCATTTGCAATAAGTTGACTCGGATAGCAGTAAATCGATAAATGACAGAAAGGAGCCACCTATGAGAAACTCATTACGTTTAGCGCTGGTCATAAGCTTGATAATGGCTTTTTTGCCATTGGTGGCCGGGGCACAAGATGAGCAGTGGTTGCAATATCGCTCGTCGCGTGAGGCGATGCAAATAATCGGCGGGGTGCGTGGCCTAATCCTGGAAGTGACGTCTGAGGAGCCACAGGGCGTTGAGCTGCCGGAGTTCAAATGTGACGCACCCTTTTTTGCTCGCTGGTCCACTGCTATGGTCAAGGCTGGCGGCCTTTGGATAGCGTTTGATCGGGCGAGTGCTTACGGCCAGTATGATCTGCTTTATATAGACTCGAACGGGAATAGCCATCTCAACAACGAAACCGCTATAACGGCATATCGCACGGACCGATACAGTGCGTATTTTGGACCTGTTAAGGTGGTATTCGAAGGAGAAGATGGGCCGGTAACCTATCATCTGAACTTTAGATTTTACAACTATAATGAGCGAAATAGAAGATTATACGCATATTCGGGCGGATGGTACGAAGGGGACATCACGGTGAAAGGGGCAAAAAAGCACTGCACGCTCATCGACTATAACGTAAACGGCACGTTTGATGATAAATCCCTTGAAGCTCACAAGTGCGACCATATTCGAATCGGCAAAAAAGGTGATCGGGACACCTGTTATGTTGGCAATTTTATCGAGGTTGATGGTGTGCTGTATCGGCCAGAGATTGCCCGCGACGGTGCGTACATAAAGCTTACAAAAGCCGAAGATGTAACCTTCGGAAATATTCGGCTGCCGGAGTCGATTACAGAGTTTGCCGCGGGCGGTGAGAATGGGCTATTTGTCCTCAAGCCGAAAAAGGGTACTGGTTCACTGCCGGTAGGGCAATATTGCATTGAGCACTGGGCCATCGAACGCAAAGACGATGCCGGTAGCAATTGGAAATTGCAAGGCGGCAGATTCTCTGAAAAAGGTCATTTCAACGTTACCGAGATGCAAGAAACCGAACTTTCAATCGGTGAGCCGATTATCTCCACACTGCAGGCAAGAAAAAGTGGTTCAGGATATTCTTTCAGCCAAAACCTGAAAGGAAAACTAAACGAATCCATTTACATTACGCTCAATGGCAAGAGAGCGCCCGCACCGAAGCTGCATATCAAAAGCAAAGACGGCACGTATGACCAAACCTTCAACTTCGAGTATGGCTGAGGCGGCACCTGTTCGCTCTCGTGGCGAGAGCCCTCAAATATAAAAGGAACCTTAACCGCGACCGTCGAATCGGCTGGACCATTTAAGGTGGAAAGCAAACCATACACCTTAAAACTCGAAGGAAAACCAAGCATTTTCGCAAAAGGGAATAGTACTTCTTCTGCTGGTAGTGGCAGCAGAGGCGTAAAACCCAAAAGCTGGATACTGGTTTCGGGCGTTGCCATTTTAGGGATCGTGGCCCTCGTTGTCATTATAGGCGCTGTAGCGGTCGCTCTGGTAATCCGCAGCCAAAAGCAACAGCCCCAATAACAAACCCAAATTGGTGCCCGTTGGGGTCGAGAGTAGAATCTCTGTGCGCAAAAATCTAATAGCAGTCTTGTGTGTGGTCTTTCTGGCTGGCCTGCCCAATCACTCACCGGCACAAACAGCCGGATAGCGGTTTGCCTTTTTTAAGACCACAAGCACGCACGGATATGTCCGTAGGATGAAAGTTGACAAATGGCAGCCACGCGTGTTATGCTACAGCAGCTACGAACAGATGCTCTGCTGCTTGGCGCGCTGCCCGGTAAAACACTCAGGCCCCTTATAGGCCTGATCGATTACCCTTTTGACATTACAAATCCCGTTTTAAGGAGACTATTATGGAAGCGAAAAGGAACATTTCTCGAAACTGGCTGATAGCCGCAGTCGTGGTTGGCACGATGATGCTTTGTGTCGGCTGCGCCAAGAAGGAGGGAAAAGTACTGGCCCGCGATGATTTTGACGGCGAATTCACCCTCGATTGGCAGATATTGAACGCCGACCCCACTCACTTTTCCTTAACCAAATACCCCGGCACCCTTACAATTACCACGCAGCAGGGTGGCTTCTATAGGTCTGCTACGAATTTCAAGAATCTGTTTCTGATCGACAACCCCGTTGCGGGGGGCGGAGATTTTCAGGTCACGACATGTATTGTTGCTTTCGCACCCACTGCGAACTACCACCAAGCCGGCCTGGTCTGCTTCAACGATGAGGACAATTACATCAAATGGACTTACGAGTGGAACGGCGCCCGGGGTCAGCAGGTCTTTGCTTTGATTCGCGAAACTCAAGGAAGCGTGCATCCACACACCTATGTGCTCGACATCCCCAAAGCGGAGCGGGTGTGGTTTCGCCTGAGCAAGCGCAGCAATCGCTACACATACTCGACCAGCACCGACGGGAAATCATTCCGCGTTCATGGCGAGCTGCCTTGGGGCGACGGAGTCCCGAAATCGGTCGGGCTGGTGGCCACGAACGCCGATTACCCGGCCCCGGAAGTTGATGCATCGTTTGATTTCTTTGAAGTCAGGGCTTTACCTGCTGAACCACCTGCAGAAGCCGGTGCCAAATACGTCATCTCCGAGGCGAATCTTAAGATCCCCGAAGAGATGCAGACCTGTGCAGAGAACTTAAAGAAGATTTACACCGCAATCAAAAAATACGAAAAAGACAAAGATAACCTGCCTAACTGGCTTTCTGACTTAGTGCCTGATTACCTGAGCAAGGAGACTCTCTTATGTTCGGACGACAGGACTCATACGGACGCCTTGGCTCCTGATCCGAGGCTTCCGTGTAGTTACAGCTACCAGTTTTCACCAAACTTTACCTCCGTAGCCGACGGGAGGATGAGATATCGAGATTGGAAAAAGCAGCAGGTTAAGTTCTTTGGCGATATAGTTCCGATGGTTCGATGTCGTCATCATGGCGCTCCGAGCCGTGTTCTAAACATCTCTGCTGGCGGCCAAGTTTACTACAGTCCGGGAGGCTGGGAAGGGATGTTTATACCTGAATATACTCGTGGGGTTGAATTGCCCCGGCGGCCTGCCCCGGAAGTCCAGCCTGTACCTGCTGAACCCGCGAAGGCTACGGGGGCTAAATATGTTATTTCCGACGAGAATCTAAAGATCCCCGAAGAGTTGCAGACCTGTGCGGAGAACTTAAAGAAGATTCACACAGCCATCAAGAAATACGAGAAGGACAAAGACAAACTGCCCGATTGGCTTTCGGACTTGGTGCCTGATTACCTGAGCAAAGAGAATCTGTTGTGCCCTGATAATCCTGATCGAACCAAATCACAATTTTACCCTGACCCGAATCTTCCGTGCAGCTACTGCTATGAGTTTTCTGTGGCCCCTCGGCCAGGCGGTATCCTATGTCGAGACTGGAAAAAGCAACAGGTAAAGTTCTTCGGCAATGTCGTACCTATGGTTCGCTGTATGAATCACGGCTCTGCGAACATTCTCAATGTGTCCGTAGGGGCCCAAATTTACTACGGCCGGTTGTCCTGGGAAAGCTTGTTTATGCCTAACTATCGTTATGGTGTCGAATTTCCAGGCGGACCTCCACAGCCGACAGCGGTGACCACCACACGGACAACTACACCTCGCCTGCCCCTGCAGCCACCTTCTTTGGTAGGCAAATCCTTGCCCGACCTGAATGACTTGCAAATTCAGCTTCCACCAGCCGATGTCAACGACAGGATGATTCTGGTTTGCTTCTGGGATATGGATCAGCGGCCATCAAGATATTGCATAAGACAGCTCGCTGAAAAAGCTGAGCAGTTCAAGGATAAAGGCGTAACCATTATCGCAGTACAGGCCTCGAAGGTTGATAAAAACAACCTTAACGAATGGGTGCAAAAGTACAATGTTTCCTTCCCGGTGGGAATGATTGAAGGCGACGTGGAAAAAGCTAAATTCACCTGGGGCGTCCGTTCACTTCCCTGGCTGATTCTAACAGACACCGAACACATCGTTCGCACCGATGGTTTTGGGACCAATGAGTTAAATGAGAAAATTAAAGCAATGGCGGATGCGGTACGCTAAGAGGTTAGCTGTGACTGTGATACTCACTTGTGCGTTTACAGTCTCGTTTTGTTAAGCGGGAACCGTGAGCAGCGAGCCTAAAGCCGCTGAGTTAGTTCGGGCGGTTCGCGAAAGTGAAAACTGGATTCACAAAACTGATAGATGGTAGGAAATGCAAAGGAGAATTACTATGCGCAGAAATTGGATAGCGGTTTTGTGCCTGGGTTTGGCGATTATCCTTCTTGTCGGTTTAGCCCAGGCACAAAGCCGAATAAAAAGAGTGGCTCAGAACACCTCCACCCAAAGTGCGGATCATGAACAAGCCAAACAAGTAAAATTCACCGGCAAGGTCGTTGATACCAATGGTCAACCAATCAGTGGCGCTAAAGCCACATTATTCAATGAGGAATACGGTCAATCAAGGTATTCATTCGACATAGCAGATGTATTAGAGACGACAACAAATACCGAGGGCGCATTTTCATTCAGAATGAACACCGAAAGTGATGGTTATCCCTATGGATATTTAGTGGTCGAAAAACAAGGATCAGCTCTGGATTGTACAGTCTGGGATATGCGGGTGGACAAAGAGTTTGAGTTCAAGCTTCGCCAGGCAGAAGAATTGATTGGTGTTGTTGTTGATGAGAATGGCGAACCTGTCTCGGGAGCTAAAGTGAGCATTTTAATACTTATAGCAGGCAAAGAAAAAGGGCAACGTAGTCTAAGCATAAATGTAGCGCCAAAACTACTTACTGCAAGTACAGACAGAGCAGGTAAATTCTCATTCAACAATTTACCTGCGGATGCAACGGTTGAGTTCTTGGTAAAAAAAACGGGAAGAGCTACTATTAGTACTTTTGAACCGGTAACTTATCGTCGCGAATCCCTCCAGTTCTCGCCGGGACAAACCGACATCCGAATTACTCAGCCGACAGAAGCAAGAATCGAAGGCATAGTAGTTGATAAAGATTCCGGTCAGCCGGTCGCCGAGGTCAAATTGATGGTGAGGAAGGGTCGTAATCAACGATTGTATGGTCAAGATGTAATTACCTCAAGAAAGGATGGGACATTCAGTGTCCCTGCGCTTCCTGCAGGCAGCTATAACCTGCAGTTCGCTACACCAAGAGAGGGACTGGCTGACTGGGCTGCTGAGCCGGTCAACGTAACGCTCAAAGCGGGACAAGCCAAAACAGATGTTAGGATAGAACTCAGCAAGGGAGGCTTTTTGGAGGTGCTTGTTACAGAGGCTGTAAGTAAACAACCTGTTGAAAAAGCAAGCGTAAGCTTTCGGGATGCACGGAGCTACCAATGGCTCAGTGCCATCTCCGACGAAGATGGAACTGCCCGGGTTCGCCTGATGCCGGGAGGATACCAGATCCGTAGGGTTTACAAGCAAGGGTTCACGAGTAAGATACGCCAGGAGACCATCACGATTGAGGACGGCAAGACGAAACATATTGAATGGCAGCTTACCAGCCAGCCCAAAATTACAGGTGTGGTGCGAGATGAAGCGGGCAAGCCGATAGAAGGCGTCAAACTGAGAGTCTGTCCGATGGGCGGCAGGGAAGATGCCACCTCGGATGCCGAGGGGAAATTCGAGGTCAGTTGGGACCCAGAACGTTGGGGGGAACGAGAAACGATTTACTGTCTTGTAGCACGACACGAGCAGCGTAATTTAGCCGCAGTTGAGGAAATTGGTGAGGACACGAAGAGACTCGATATAAAGCTTAAGTCCGGCGTAATTTTCGCCGGTAAAGTTGTGGACCCCGACGGTAAAGGCATTACCAATGCTAAGATTGTGATTATGCTGCGTGAGAGAGGTTGGGGTTCCTCAATAAAACGCGACATAGCGAAAACCGATGCCGAAGGGAATTTTGAAGTCAAGGCTATTCCTGCTGAGCGCAGATACAGCATCGATGCAAGTGCCGAAGGATATGGCGGGAATAGTATTGAAGTCCAGGCCGATGACGCCGTGGATAATCACCTTGATGTAGAGACATTAACATTAGCCGCGGCGAATCTTTCCGTTACAGGCCGAATTGTGAACACACAGGGTAATCCTGTGTCACACGCCCGCGTCGAAGGCTCGGGCGAAGATCAGCCCCGTCCCAATACACTATCCGATATGCAGGGCAATTTTACGCTTGACGGCCTGTGTGCGGGCCTCGTTTACATCAGGGTTGATGTTGACCGTAGTGGAAAACGTCTGTCGGCTCGGGTCCATACCGATGCCGGGGCGATAGGCATAAAGATTGTCGTTCGTGAGGGGCGCCCGGTTTCTTACTACATAGGGGCGAAAACCTATGAACAGATCATCCAGGGCAGCGACAAGGTCATCACAGGTATGGCTGTCGATGATAACGGCTCACCGGTCGCAGATGTGCCTGTAGGCGTGTGTTGTATAAAAAGGGAACGCCAGAAGGATAAATTCTCATGGTCCTACTCTTCTTACTCTACCCTAAGTGATATAACTGACGAACAAGGCCGCTTTGCCATCGAGCTGGAAGAAGACGCCGAATACAATCTCCGGTTCTCACCAGACAACCACGCGGCTGTCATTGTCTATGACGTCCCTGTCGGCAAAAAGGACCTGAAGGTTGCGCTGCCGGATGGGGGCACAGTCATCGGACGCATCGTGCGAGTGGAAAAGGGTAAAAAGGTCCCTATACCAAATGCCGAGGTGAAGGTCGAGCAGACCAGCCGTGCGTCGTACACGCATCTTGGATTCGACCGTGACCGGACGACCGTAACCGACTCGCAAGGACGATTCCGGTTTGAGCACCTGCGGACGAAAATCCGCCCCTCAGGGAGCAGAACTGCAAAACAGTGGGAGCATAACCCCCGTGTATGGAAAATCTCATACGGGGATACCTCGAAGACCATAGCGTTTTACGACAGCACAACGATTGAAGACCTCGAGCTGCTTGTCAGACCTGATATTGCCAATGCACCGCCACTGGCGGGCAGGCCCTTACCTGAACTGGAAGACTTGAAAATTAAGCTGTTGCCAGTTGACGCCGACGACAAGATGCTCCTTGTCTGCTTCTGGGATATGGAACAGCGGCCGTCACGGGCCTGTATTAGGCAGCTCGCTAAGCAAAACGAGCAGCTCAAACAAAAAAGCGTAATTGTTGTCGCTGTACAGGCATCGAAGATTGACGAGAACAAACTCAATGAGTGGGTGAAAAATAACAACATCCCCTTCACCGTCGGAATGGTTCAGGGCGATGAGGAGGAAACACGTTTCGCCTGGGGCGTCAAGTCTCTTCCCTGGCTGATTCTGACGGGTCGCGAGCATATCGTCCGTGCAGAAGATTTCAGCTTAGCTGAACTCGATGAGAAAATAAGTGCAATCACCCAAAAGTAAGGCTTATTTGCAAGAGCTGTACGAAAACTGTGGCTTTCGCGACTGCAATTGGATATAATAGGCATTTGCAATAAGTTGACTCGGACAGCAGTAAATCGGTAAATAAGGCGAAAGGGACCTACTTATGAGAAAGACATTGTGTTTAGCGCTGGTCATAAACTCAGTAACGGCCCTTTTGACATCGCTGGCCGGCGCACAAGACCGGCAGTCGTTACAATATCGCTCGGCACGCGAGGCAGCGAGGACAATCTACAGGGTACCCAGCAAATACCTGAGCCCGACGGAGAAGCCTCCACAAGGCGTTGAGCTGCCAAAGTTCGAATGCAGCACACCGCTTTTTGTTCGCTGGCTTACTCCGATAGTCAAGGATGTCGGTCTTTGGATCGCCTTGGACCGCTCCGGCACGTCCGAAGTGTATGACCTGCTGTTCATCGACTCGAACGGCGACGGCAATCTCAAAGATGAGACTACGGTGATAGCATACAAGGCGGAAGCAAAACACGCTTATTTTGGACCGGCAAAAGTAATCTTCGAAGGAAAAGATGGCCCAATCGCTTATCATCTGAACTTCCGATTATGTGACCATGGCCGCCGGATTTTGTGGGCGACGCCCGGCGGATGGTATGAAGGAACCATCACTGTTGGCGGCAAAGAAAAACACTGCGTGCTTATCGATTACAACGTAAACGGGACTTTTGATGATAAATCCATAAATGCCAGTGAGTGTGACCGAATCCAAATCGGCGAGAAAGATGACAAGGACGCTCGTTTCGTTGGTAATTACATCGAGATTGAAGGCAGCCTTTACCAACTGGAAATCGCCCGCGAGGGAGCATATGTAAAACTGGCGGCAGCCGAAGATGTGACCTTCGGAAATATTCGGCTGCCTGAGTCGATTACAGAGTTTGCCGCTGGTGGTGAGAATGGATTATTTGTCCTCAAGCCGAAAAAGGGTATTGGTTCGCTGCCGGTAGGGCAATATTGCATTGAGCACTGGGCCATCGAACGTAAAGACGACGCGGGTGATAACTGGAAACTAATAGGCAGATGGTTCTCTGAAAATGGTCGTTTCAACGTTACCCAGACACAAGAAACCAAACTTTCAATTGGTGAGCCGATTATCTCTACCGTCGAAGCCCACCACAGAAACCGAAACCATTCTTTCAGCCAGAAGCTCAAAGGAAAACTAAACGAATCCATTTACATTACGCTCAATGGCAACAGGGCGCCACTGCCAAAGCTGCGTATCAAAAGCAAAGACGGCAGGTACAACCAAACCTTCGACTTCAAGTATGGGTGAGGCGGCACCTGTTCGCTCTCGTGGCGAGAGCCCGGAAACGTCGGAGGAACATTGATCGCGACTGTTGAAGTGGCCGGACCATTTAAGGTCGAAAGAAAACCATCCACTATAGCAATTGAGGTCTCTACCTACGCAGCTAAGAAATATGTTAAATCCCGAAACTGGATACCGGTCTTGGTTATTTTCTTCGTATTGGTAACCGTGGCCGTATTAGCCGCTCGGAGAAAAACGCAATAACCGACAAGTTAGGCTCAAAAAGATGAAATTGCGCAAATAAGCTGCCGAGGACCCAGGCCTTGACACCTCAGCGTTTGCATTCCGGGCAGCCATGTAGCGAGGCGTTGCAAAAAAAGGTTGCAAAAAGTGCAAGAAACCGGTAATATATTGCTGAAGTCAGTGTCTTAATTCAATCATAAGCATAGAAGGGATTTACGGACATGCGAGCAATGACAGCAAAAACTAAAAATCGTGACCAAAGAATGCTCCTAACATCATCCAGACGAGCTATTGCCGTCTTGCCGGCGGTGGTATTAGTCCTAATTGCGGTACTGGCGCTAGTTGCTCTGTCTATCTTTGCCTTCCGCAACGAACCAGGCCCACAGCAGGTTGCGACCATTCAAAAAGAACTCCCCACGGAGCCAATAGTCAAGGCCGAAAAGCAGCAAACTCCGGAGCAGATAACCACCACTGAAAAAGAACCCTCAAAGCAGCAGACGACGGAACCTAAAAAAGAAGTCGTCCCACAGCAGGGAAAGACACCCGGGCGTCCGCCTCGCAGTCGCCGTTCCGAAGAGCCCACAATCAAGCTGGGCCAACTGGCCCCGGACTTTGAGCTGCCCCGGCTGACAATTGAACCCGACAGCCAGGGCAAAAACATCGGCAAAGTCAGCACCGAAACCGTAAAGTTGTCTTCCTTCCGCGGCAAGAAGCCGGCCTTTCTTATCTTCAGTAGTTATACCTGACCCCCCTTCAGGTCCCAGGCCGGGACCGTCGAAAACTTGTACGTGTCGTACAAGGACAAAGCTCAGTTTTTACTGGTTTACATCGCCGAGGCCCATCCGGACATGTTGAAAAGACGTGCCGTGGAGGGCATAACCGAAAGGCCCAAAGATATCAACGAGCGGGCCATTCTTGCCACCAAATGTGTCAGCGAGCTGAAACTTTCTATGCCGGTCCTGCTTGACTCGATGGATGGTGTCGCTGAAAAGGCCTATCGAGGCCGTCCCGACCGCATATGCATCGTTGACCTCGACGGCAAAGTCGCATACTACAGTGCTCGCGGACCGTGGGGCTTCAAACCCAAAGAAGCCGAAGAGGCCCTCAAGGAGCTGCTGGCCGAAGGCGGCAGAATTCCCGCCGAGCCGCAGCCCTCACCACCGAAGTAAACTAAGACTCATCGAATGTCAACGTCCTTTGGGTCCGGAGAAGGAGCACGTGATGAAGAAGGCGACACTAAAGCTCCGTGTGCGAACTTGCTGACTTGGGGCTGACTGAGATTTCTTCCCGGCGTTCAAATATGCCGCCGAGGGTCAGGGCCCCGGTGCTACAGCCCGTACATTCCAGGCAGCGGACACACCGCAAGTCGTTCGGGCTTTTCTCCGGCTCGATGCCGTACTCACACAGTTTATGGCATCGCTCGCAGCTATTACATTTATCAGCGTCAAATCGCAGAAAAAAGGCCGAGACCCGATTGAACAGTGAAAATATCGCTCCCAGCGGACACAATACCCTGCACCATGGCCTTTTAACGAAGAAGATACTTATCAAGAACAGCACAAGAATTGCCAGCTTAAGCGCATTGGGCCAGACAATTTTCTGCCCTGCAACCGCCCGGCCAACCATGTTAGGCACTGCTGCTTCCAGGGCTCCGGCGGGACAAAACCGACAGATAAAAAGCCAATGTCCTTCGCCAAAGAAATAGGGAACAGCTATCACTGTGCCAATCAGCACCACATAGCGCAAATTCCCTGTCCATCCTGGCGGATCGAACTTGGGAGTTGGAACCTTCGCGACAAGGTCCTGCAGAAAACCGAATGGACAAGCCCAGCCGCAAACAATGCTGCCCAACAAAATCCCGATTAGAACAAGCGTCCCGATTACGATGAACGGAAAGAGATGTAATGCACTGAAACCCGCAAGGACCCCAATCGGGCAGGCGAAAGTGGCCAGCGGACAGGAGTAACAATGGAAGACAGGACTGCAAATGCTATGAAAACGCCACCCCAGCGGGTCCAGCCAAATCAGAAGGAAAGCTGATTGGACCCATATTCGGAAAGGTACTATCCTTGAGGTAAAGCTTTGCAACTTATTCTTTGTTGTCATGGCCACCATGACTTCCTTTTACTGCACTCAGGTAGGGCACGCGGAAGGTGGTTTGCCGCTATAGGTCCGCCTGATAGCTCCTGAATCGAGGCGAACCAGACCGCCCACCGTCGCATCACGAATAATCGTTGGTTCTCGCAGCTTCATACTGGCCGGCTCAGCTACTTGCTGGTCCTCGGTTTCGTCACTTTGCTTGGCGAGAATGGTAGTGGAATGAAAGATAGTACCGTAAATAAGTGCAGCCAGAGCAACTGGGACAAGCAGAACCGAAAAGACTAACCGCTTGTTAAGTACCCAACCTGATTGAGACTTACTATTCATAAAACTGAACTCACCCAATTTGACCAGCACCGTGCAGACGCTTTACAATAATGGCGGAGGCGAATGGGAATCGAACCCACCCGGGACCTTATCGACCCCTCGCTGGTTTTGAAGACCAGGGGCACCACCAGGCACCTATCACCTCCGCAAAGGCTTTGTTTATTATTCTATTGAATATCATAATATAAAATCCGTTTCGTTCGGTCAATGAGCAGTTGGCCAGAACTTTGCTTTTATTTGACATTGACCGCGCTAAAAAATACAGATTGGCTTTGTTTGGGTTTGTATTTTCGGAGCCTGAAGGCGGTTTCATTCTCATAATCCTTTGTTAAATAGAAGTTTACGTTCATTTTGGCTTTTTGGAAATTGGGTTTGAATTGGCTTTGTTTTCCGGGACTGCGAAAGCGTCGTTTTTTCTGTAATCCTTTGTTACAAGTGAGTTTACATTCATTTGTGCTTTTCGGAAATTGGGTTTGTTTTGCATAAAATGAGCTGATTTGTAGAGCGTTCTCGACAGATGTAGAGCCGCGAATGCAAAATGATTATTGATTATTGATAAATGATTATTTGTTGTTCCCATAAGGGTTTCCGTTTCGCTCCAAGACTATTTACG
>JAUWBI010000022.1 GCA_030601745.1 Phycisphaerae bacterium | reverse complement strand
TTTGTAGAGAGACACCTGAAATCTGGAATATTTTCAAATATCGCTGTGAATTAAAAAAATGCAACTGTGTGATATGGTAAAATCATGCAACGCAACTCTATTCAACTACCATCGTAGATTACCAACCCCGATCTAAAAATGCTCTTACTGCTTTATCGAAAAACAAGTCGCTGTTATGGAACACGGATAACTTTTATACCTCTGCGTTTGAGTATTTCACCGGTCACTCCTTCTCTGTCACAGGAAGGACTTCCACCCTTCAAGTAGGCTCGGCGAGCACCTACAATTTTCGCAATCTCTAATGTGTACTTGGCGCCATTGACATGAAATCTGGTTACGTCTTGTCCTGTTTCTGGCACGATGATTCGCAGTTTGCCATCAAGAACCTCTGCTCCGCTGCCTTCGAGCCTTTCACCGGTTCTCGGTGTTGGCATACCGCCGAGCTGTTCCGGACAAATGGGAACAAGAACATATCTTTTCTTTAGACGTTCGATTAGTTTCTCGCGTTTCTTTGGTTTGCGTCCGTGCCAACGACAGGGAATCCCAAGCAAACAGGCGCTGACAAGCACAGGTTCGAAATTGACTCCGCAATCAAACAGATAACCATCGCAACCCCGGCTCTTGCTCGTCATATTATTAACTCTCCAGAATGATACGACGCCAAAACCTATGACGCCGGCCCATACAAAACTTCAATCGAAGACACCTGCCGCACTGAATGCAACCTTCAATTCTCAAAGTCTTAGTGGCCCTATCAAACTGCCTGCATGAGAAACATTCTACCATGCAAAACCCACAATCCAAACAATTAATCATACGTTTGATAAGTATATCAGCGATTCTTTCCGAAACATTCCAGAATCGAATTTCATTACCTATTATGGCCCATCTGCTACCAACAGGCTACCGCGTTTTGTCTAATAACTATTTCGCTGGTGGGCTCATATAAACAGCGATAATACAAATAAGTGTAAGTCTCACTCATATTTCTGCTCGGATAAATCTGCTGTGTTAATTCTTCTTTGCTATTCGATATACCCAGCGCCTTGCTGATTTGCCTTACAAGTGTTGCTTGAAACTTATCCTGCAGTATCAGAATTCTCCCATTGCAGTTACAAAGTTTTTCAACACCCTTTAATCCGCAAACAAGAGCTTCAAATCCTTTGTCTTCATCCAAAGGCGATATAACATAAGATAGGGTTGTTATATTATACACTCCCAGTTTTAATCTCACTCTTCGAATTTGATTTATATTATCAGGAAAAGCTTTTTGAATACGAAGCATCTGACCGGAAATAATCTCTCTGTCGTGCCTTCCACTAGCGTTAAAATAACTGGCTAACATGCGCTGGCCGGTTCCGAGACAAATGCCAGAGGTATCATTCAGTACATAGTCCATTTTCACTGCCTTACTTTTAGGCCATTTTCCTATGTGCTTGAGATGTCTAAGGATACGAGCAAGCAACTCTGTAATCGCCAAAGAAGCAACGGCTGGCCCACATCCAATATCAAGAATTCGTAACTCCCCGGATGTCAAAAGCCCCAAAAATTCATTTGAAGTCATATAGCCAAGTAGACTATGTTGAGTTTGAAAGTAATGCCTCGTAAAGAAGAACTCTAAAAATTTTCGCATACCTGATGGTGTAGTGGGGTAACGCTTCTCATCTTCGGAAACCGCCCTTTGAGGCAGTTGCAATATCTGCCGTCTTAACACCGATTTCATAACGTCAGTTAATTGCCATATACCATCTGGGCACAGCTCTTCTATGATTAGATTTCTTAATGTTTTATTCATAAGTGATAAAAAACTAAAATATTTCGCGATCCGTATCGTCTTTCTGGATATGCTTCTCAAGTACCCGCAGGCGGTATTCGTAGGAGATACTCTTGGCTGAAAGTGTTTCGAGCTTTGCCGTAAAATCCTTTTGGCATTGAAGCAACATTGTTACATCGCGCTGCAAAAGATCCAATTGCCTTTGCAAATTGACCCAGCTTCCCACAATCAAAGACGCTAAAAATACCAACTGAACCAGCACAGAAAGATTTACTTGGCGATTGAACTGCCAGCCTCGCGAATTCTCTTTAGTCATTTTCACACCGGGACATGGAAAATATTTTTGCCGCCCACTCTGGACATGACCGCAAAGGTTCCGGCCGGCAGCTGTCCGGTCTCAAGAAACGATTCAGCCAAATTAACTGCCTGCATCTGCCCACCAATCTCCACCGGTAGCGACCCTGGGTCACCTATCTCCACGGCTCGCACGTTATAGACATTGTAGGATGACAGACTTTTGACCTTAACAGTCCAGGCAGCCGCCCTGGCTCCTGCGAACCAGCCCGGGCGAGCCGCTCCAGCAACTGCTGGGTATCTACAACATTCATGCCGTTGTTCATAACTGTCCGTTCCTTTTGCGAATGATTTTCAAGTTCGTACATTGATTTCTAAAATTCATCTGTACTCGCTCTATCCAACTTATGCTTCGGTTATCATTTTTTGTGCCAAGCAGGTCCCTGCTTTCTGGACCGGAAGTCACCTTATCACCAACTTGGTAATCAAAGGCTAGATACGGCGTCTGAATGTCGACAGTCTCGATAACCTCGGACTCCACCTGTGCTCTCTTACGCACAAATTCATACAGAGCAGTAGAATCGTCAGCCTCGTCCGGCACACCGAGCGTATCGTCGGAGGTATTTGCAAAAATGCTCTGGCCGGAAACCTTGCGATACTTGAACTGACGTGGCAGTGTAATAATATGCTCAACCACAGGCACGGCCGAATTGACAGGCCCGTCAGCAACCACACAATTCAATCTCTCATCGCTGATTACCGATGCGGTTATTCTAAACCTCAATACCCCTTTCAATGCTGCCACCCACGTATCAACATCGAGCTGGTCACTGCTGAGCCACACTCCACACTCATCGAGCAGGTTATTAAAAGCGTAAAGGTACTGCCACCAATGCAAGCCGTTATCGAACGATACCTGCAGAAAATAACCCAGCGACCTTCCCTGTTTGTCAGTGGTTAAGACCGGCCAAAAGCGCCTGCAATGACGAACAAAATTACCACTCTGGAAAATTTTTGAAAAGTCAAACGCATCACCACGATTGTATGGGGCGCCACTGTAGTCACCTGCCTCGTTGAGACACCATTTACGATATACATCCTTTACCTGATAGAAATCAGGGTTGGTCGAAGGTGAGAATTTATCATAATCAGTATCCTCGCAGCTCCCGTCCCAGGCTTTTACCAATTCGAAGGTCGCTTCATAAATCTTGAAGTCACCCTGAGCAATATACTTGTGCGTTATCGGCCAAAAATTCTTCCTGCTGCGCAAGCTGGCGATATTTGTCTTTGAGATGCTAAACTGTTCGCCGTGCGGTTGGCAATTCAACTCAACTGCTCTGCCTGTACCACTCTTATAGAACACAATCGCCTGGTTAGGGCCGGTCTGTACGAGCCGGGGGACAAATTTGAATTTCAATCCGATCCTCTCGCAACACCGATGCAGGGCTTCTATCAGATTTAACCCGGTGACATCAAGGTCACGAACTGTTTGGTTCTCGGTCAACGCTCGCAGTTGCTCAATGCCCGGTGTTTGCAACTGGCCGCTCACCAAATATCCACAGAGCAGGTAATCAATCACTTCCGCATAGCTCCAGTGCTTGCCTTGCGACGGTTCAGCACAAAAGGCTGTATAGCTCTTGCCGTTAACTTCTATCGGCACCAGATTGGCATTGGCCTTGCCATCAGGATTAAATACGGTATCAACAGCAGCCAGAAACAAACTCGAGCCGTCTGAACCACCCACCCGCTGGCCATAGACGGTGATACGTTTTAAGTTTGCGCTAAAATCCCTGGCTACGATTTCCACCCTTTCACCATTAGGCCCGATCTCTGTCTCGATGCCTTCTATTTGACCCTCGAAGAGAGGAAAAGCAAAAGCCGCTGCGCCTGGCGGGACACCGTTATAAATTTGCTGGATGCAAACGCGTTCTCCCATCGCAAGTTCGGTCTCAATATCCTCAGCAGCGACCAAATCGGCGCTCGTGTACGCGGCAGGGTTATAAGCTAATCTGGCCCAGCTAAATTCCGGCCAGCCGCTGCGCACAATCTCTATCGGCTCAAGAAAGGGACACAACGCACCACCGAGCAAAATTGAGACAGTAGCCCCGGGAAGTGCTACTCGTGTTTGAGTTGATTGGAAAAAGTCGATTCTGTTAGACATAAAAAACCTCAGATGTGTTAGATAGTTTCGGCACTTAGAATATTGACCGCACCTGGGCTTGTGGTATCAAGCTGAATCCTTATTGGGGCCAATGAAGCACTTTCCATCCCAGCAGCATCTTCAGCTCTTATGCAAAAGAGATATTTGCTCGCCTCGAGTGTGTCACTTTGGTAGCTATAAAACCTTCGACCGGCGTAGCAAATCGCGGCAATTGAGTTTTCATAATTGATTTGTCCTGTACCAGCGTCATAATAAACTTTGAAACACGCAGGCGGCGACTGTTGCTTAATAGGGCAATAGTACCAAACAAGCTGTATCTTATTACCGTCCACCTGTTTGGCTCGTGCCTCAAAAATATTATTGGGCTGCGGCTCTGCCAGGTTCCCGCTGGCATCTATTGAAACTTTGACCACAGCAGCTAAGGTATGTTCCTGACACCCGTAATTATTGGCCCGACGAACAACATAAAAATATGTCGAGCTACTATTGTGCGGAACGTAGCTGGGTGGCCAGATCTCAGAAGCTTCTGCTTCGGCCACGGCGAGTATGTTGGAGAAATCAATCTTATCGAGGCTGGACCCGCGATAGAGCACCTGACAACCTGCAATACGAGGCCAGAAATCCCCACCGGTCAGGCCCATTCCAAGCTTGACACCGTTTGGCGAATCACCTTCATATAAACTGTCAAAAAACTTGCCTTCCATAGTCTCAAAATGTCATAAAAAATAAGCTTTACGGCGCTCCCGGCTCTCTATCCAGCGTGCTCTCGCCGTCGGTAATACCAAGCTGCAGAATCGTATTGCCACCAGCATCCTTTATTGCCATATCGCCCGTGCTTTTATTCTGGCTCATTTTATTGACCAGCCGCATCAAGGCATAAAAATCCAGCCTAACTTCGACGGGAATATATCGCTCGGCATTAGCCAGATTGTTGTTACCATTTTTGTCAGCATCCAATACCGCGATAAGGTCGCCTGCATCAAACGGTGCTGTCCCGTAAGCGACGCTGAATTTGTACCAGCCGCCGCCGATTTCGCTGATAGTTGGGGCATCGCCGGATTTGTCGCTGCCTGACAGTGTCTTCAAGCTTTCAAAATCCATTTGAGCTGTTGCACCGGTCAGCGGCTCTCCATCCTTTGATACATAAAAAGGTATTTCGATTGCCGTATTTGCCATTTTTTAAACTCCTATCGAATAATTCTAAGTCTGGCCATATTCGCTACACGCTCACGATCTCCGAACTGATATTTCTGTAAGACAGCTCCCATCTGAGTGGGATTACTGCTTATATCCGGCTTGCCGCCGCGAAGCACCGCAGGATTGCGAGGCCTGAAATCACCATTGGCCGCATCCGCGAATTCCGGGTCTTCCTCAATACAGTTTTGTTCGGGTAGTGCATCAGGCAGACTGAACTGTCCGCTGCCGTTACCGTGAGCACAGCAATACGCAACGTGAGGTGCCATCTGAGCATCATCTGCAAAGAATCCCCATTGTCCGTTGTTCTTGGCTATACAGTTGATGGCCACAGGATTTCGGTATTGAAACTCAAAGCCGTGCTTACCGTTGTCATAGGCCACGCAGTTCACCACAGACCCGAATCCATAAGTACTGTAAACCAGAAAACCACTGTACGGAGTACCATCCTTGCCGTTGTCATAAGCGAGGCAGCCCAAAGCAACGGCTCCACCGTAACCACCCACACGGTAAAAACCTTCTTTCGTATTGCCAGAAGCGATACAATTTATTAGAAGATGACAAGGTACACCACTGGAGTGATATACAGAAAAACCCACCCCTCCGTTGTCTTTCGCCCGACAATCAATAAGAACAAAACCCCTCCCGTAACTCAAACGCCACCCATCATTTGAACCGCTATTGCCTTCACAGTTTATAAAACGAACGCTGTACATAGCTATATTGCTCGCTCGCCAACCTTGGTAAGCATTCTTGACAATTACATTCTCAAAAATCACGCTTTCGATGTTCAAATTAAAGCAGATACCTCCATCAGGGCTGAATGCTTCGTCTTCTTCACCGTCAAAGATGATTTGTCCACCGTCCCCCGGCTGCGTAGTAAAACCACAGAAACGCTTAAAGGATTTGTTAACAAGACTCCCTCCTTTATCGCCGAGCAACCAGCTTGCTATAAAATCGCCGTTGGTTTTGGACTGACTCTTGTTGCTGTGAATCGTAACGTTGTAGCCCTGAGTCGCATCCGTAACAGCCCAAGCAGTCTGAGCCTTGTCAAAGGCACCGCCAACCTTGGCATCACAAGTGGTGTCACTGGTATGAGTCAAATCAATGATTACGTAATCCCCGTTTGGCTCGTCAATCTCAACCACCTCGTACCAACCATCAGTGTATACCGCAGCAAAATTCACATTAACTATGTGTCCAACCAAGCAGTACCTGAAATCTTCCGTGTCATATCTTTCAATCTTAACCCTGCTTCCTTCGTCCTCTTCCTCAACCGTACAGGCTGTTTGGCTGCCGTTCCAAGCGGCAGCTCCTGATAACGGTGCTCCGTTCGGATTCATAATATCAGCGAGAGAACGACCTTCGCCCCAGAACGCCTGCGTACAGCCGCCTGCATTGGCGTCACCGGCCTTTGTCCCTCGGCCACCGACAAAAAAGACCGAGTCCTTACTATTGAAGATCGTAGGCATTAGCTACCTCCGGTTTACCCTTCAGCCAGATAATTATAAATGGCTTGTTATCTATCCTACCTCGCTCGGCCTCCCAATTTGCAAAGTTGACATCAAGCCAGGTCTTAGGTATCGAGTCACAATTCACGTTTTTACGCTTCTTCTGTCCAGGTTCCGTTCTTGGCAATAGTCGCCCAGTCACCGTTCGAATCGGCAATAAGTGTCAGACACTCACCAATCGCATCGGCCGACTTGTACTTATCAGCCGTCTGACCGCTGTCGTCCCTTATCGTTGCCGTACCGGGGTCGACCCGCAGTTCCTGGGCGGCCTGGACCGCAAAAGTAAATACCGTCCCTTGCGGAGCTGATGCCGGCAGCGTAAGCATAACTGTACCGGTGGCGCCTAAATTTGTGTGAACACTGCCGGATTCAGCCGACGTCAGCATGTCATCGGACGTATGTGCCTCGACCATCTTTTTCACCCCACCGACCCCATATGGCATCACAACGTTATGGCCAGCGCGGAAATCAGTTATCGACTCGATGTCCCCACCTGAGGTGATTACTACCGCCAAGCGAATATGAGGCGTGGTTGCCATATTCGGAAAGCTGCTATATTCGTTGGTGACAAGATTGCCAGCCGAATCTAGATAGACATAAATATTTGTCTTATCATCCGCCAGAGTATTGCCTGATGAGCCGTTATAGCTGACCAGCTCCGTACCCAGCCAGAACTTGCCTGCTTTTACGCCAATATCCAGTCCGCCCTCCTCATAGACCCTCAAATCATTCGCCCGCCGTGTAGCCAGTAGTAGCCGATACAGCAATTTTTTAAAGTGCAGATAATAAGGCGATGTGCCGGTAGGTATATACTCAACACCGGTCTCACTATCAGATTGTATATTTAACAACGCATTGTCAGATGGATAAACTTCAGCCATAATACTCTCCTTGTTACTCTTTTACGAGATACTCAGCACCAATTGATTCGTCTGTTTATCGAATGAAGAAATACTTATTCGCTCAGCGGGCCTTGGCGCCGGTGTCACCGTGACTTGGCCGCTTTCGCTGCTACTGCTTTCATTGCCCGCTTCGTCAGTAACCTTGACGGCAAATTTGTAAATGCCTGCGCACAGTGGCGGGCTTGTCCATTCAAATGTATCAGCATCAAGGCCAAACTGACCGTGACCAAAACTGCCCTTTCCAAACCCTACCGCCCCCGCCGAGTCACAACCGAAATCACTTGCGCCGAACCTGCTCATTCCAAACCCCGCCTTATCCTGCCAGGCCGGCCAGACCCTTATTGGCGAACCATTAAGCGCCTCGTCGTAATCAATTTCACCCGTGCTGTTGTCAAAGTAGACTTGAGCGGTTGCGCCAATCGGCAAGTCTTGGCCACGCAGCACACTGATTCTCACCCGCCCACTCTGGCCAACCGACGAATCAATCTCACTGCTAAAATCGGTATCCGCTTGTTCAGCCTCAACGGCAAAAACTTCAATCCGAACCGGCGACTCTAAAGAGGTAGGTATCTGAACAATCATTTGTCTTTGCTGACTGTCAACCGTTACCCCTGCATATTGGCCGTTGACATAAATCTGATAAAACTTATCGCTCCAGGCCGACCACCACCTTATCAAAGCTATCCGCGGCGTTCCGACATACCCACCGTCCGCCCAAATGCCGCCAGGCAATTCAAACGCCCTGACCCGCTCTATTCCGCTGCTGATAAGTGCCATCACTACTAAACCTTTAACTGCGTATAAACGATTTCATAATCGATAGCTACACCGCCGCCGCTTGCCCGCTCTTTGCTTACCTTGAAAACATCCATTCGAAGATTATCAAACTCTTCGCCACCGCTGGTTACCAACGTGTGCGTATCCCCGTCCATGTAGGCCGATATTATGCTGATTCTGTCATCCATTTTCGATCGGCTTTTCGCCCGCAACACGCCTCTGTGTTTTATCTTCCTGCCACGTCTGCCCAGATCAATACTGAGCACGCCGTCCAGTCCCGGCACCGTTCTCTCTATCGAACCCCGGCTAACACTCCCCGGTTCAATTTCTAACTGCTGCTCGTCAAATAAACTTTGTCCATCCAAAGTGACGCTCATTTGTTTCCCTTCGCAAACTAATCCCGCACCAACCTTATAGACGCCCCAACTCTGGTAACATCAGCCACCCCGTCAGAGCCGACATCGATACTGAGCCGACACCGCTCTTTCGCCCTCTCAAAAAGCTTCTGATAGTGCAGACTCTTCTTCCAGAAATTCTCGTCTTTGGCTTTACTGGCTAACATTGCATACACACTTGATATGACCGCAAAGACCGACGCCCTCTTTAAGACATCCGTATCCAGGACGTCCTCAGCATCATAGGCACTTTCAGGATTGCCCGGCCTAATACCAAAGTATTCAGTCAACTTAAAGCCGGCTTCGCTGGCCTGTGGCCTGAACGTGCCGATGCGGTAGGATATATCAGTAGCCGCCGCCGGCGCAATAACATCATCACCTGAATCCGCCCTGATCACTGAAACCGTAAGTGCTGTTGCCGAATCGACCGAGATAATCTCGTACGCCCCGTCCAGCGAACCATCTGCAGATTGCAGATATATAACGCCGCCAGCCGGGACTTGCGCACTTACAAAATCTGCGCCGCTTGCGGTAAATGTCGTCCCGCTGAGTGCTCCGCCTGTCCCTGCCGCCAATACCTGACCCGGCAGATGTAATTCTCCGAACAGTATCGGCTCGTATTTCAAAATGTCCGCATCGTTTGAAAAATTAACCATTTTCTTTAGTCCCCTTCTCACGTAACCGGCGGGATTAGGTGCCCAAAGAGCGGTTGTCCCTTTGGGCACCCCCGCCAAGACGTACTATTTTACGTCTCGGCTAACCCACCACTATTTAGCTGGTACTCAGACTGCGAATAAGCCCGTGTGCCACCCCGTTCTTGAGCTCCACGGTATATTCGCCAATCAGCTCGCCACACTCATAGTCACCGCTACTTGCCAACGGCTTGAAATGAAAGCTCCGCCCCGCTAATGGCAGCACGCTAATACGGGATGAATCCAGCAGTAACGCAGCATCCTGTGGCATCCATCGCGAGGTAACAATTCTACAAACCCCGAAGTCGCTTTCGTAAACACTAATCATATCAGTGAAAGTGGTATCGTTGGCTCCGTAGGTCCGGCTATCAGCGGAGAAAGCGTTTATCTTTCGCTTCTGAAAACCACCGACGACAATCAGGTCAACATTACCGCTACTGCTCTCCCAAATCTGCCTGAGAACATAATTAATCTTGGCCTCGTCAAGCTCAGTGCCTGTCGGGAAGCCACCGTCGCCTGTATGGAAAACATTCGTCGAGAGGTGTTGCATAATGCCCTTCATCGACCTTCTTACCGAGCCGCTGCCTTCGGGATTACTCGTCGGCTGGCCGCCGTTGATAACCGTATTTTCCAGATCGCGAATCAGCTCCCGCAGCCGTTCCTGCTTTTGATAATCCATCTCGTCAGCCAGACCCAATTGGCTCGCAGCCATATCCGTCCCGCTCACTTCCACCACAGCGGTAAATATCTGCGTGTAGTTGCCGCACCGACTGCGATTTGTAAATCTTGCACTGGGTTTGTCCGCCCCTTCAAGAGCTGCGTTTCCGAGAATGTTGATTACCTGATTGTCAGCCAGGTCTTCTGCCGTCGTTCCTGCATAACCTCGAACCACTGTCAGCGTATCCCCGTTAATACCGGTAACGAGCATCAATTCCTCCGACCCTTCCGCCTGAATTTGGTCGCCCACGCGGAATCTGCTGCCGTTATCGACCACAAAATCTGTGTCGGCTGCTGGGTCGGTATAGGTGCTGTCGTTGATAGCATCCTTATTGGGCAGAAGTTCATCTTCAAGCCATTCATGATGCGTGCTGGTCGCTTCTCTCAGCGGATCGCCCAAAGCATCTAGCAAAGGCGTCTCATAAGGCGAAATTATCCCGATCAAATCCGATACATCCTCAGCCAATTCCGGCAGAGTCGTACCAGCCGAATAAGTTGCTTTTCCTGTAAAAGCCATCTGTTTTTCTCCTTTTTTGGTTAGTAGTTATGAGTCCATAGTTCTCAGTCTATAAACCACGAACTATAAACTTAGATAAAATTTCTTCGCAGTTTCAGATACTCCTGCAAATCTGTCCGATTGCCTGTCGTTGCCGCTTTCCTGGCTGCTCTTTCGAGGATTGTCTGGCTGTTTTGCATTCGGTCTTTAACCCCTGCGGTTTTTTTCGCCGTCAAAGCTCCATCGCTACTGTCCGCGAACAAATATTGCTTCTCTCTCTTCAACTGCTTAACCACACCGTCCAAATCCGCATCGTCCCCACCTTCTATTCTGGCCTTCGCGATTAACACGGCCGTTTCCAGATCGACAGTCCCAGCAGCAGCTAATTTGCGCGTCAGCTTTTGTTCGACCTCAATACTGCTCAACTGCTCAGCCATCTTTTTGGCCTCTGATTTTGCCTCCCTCAACTGCTCAGCCAAAGTTTCGATTTTCTTCTCAGCACTCTGTGCCCTCTTTCGATAGCGGATTGATTCGGCCACCGGAACAAGTTTCAAGTTATCCACCTCACTGTTAGTGTGTCCCGCTGTGTCTTCTGACAAAATTCCTTCATCTGCGTCAATCGGACTCATAAAACCTCCTAATTAGACTTCAGTCTGGGACCCCAAACGCACTTTATTGCGGTTGGGAACCCTCTTAACTTTCTTTCACGGCCTCATAGCCTAATTCTCTGAGCACCTGCTCAGTCGGCACCCCCAATTCTTTTTTAATCTGGGCCTCCTTTAGCTTTTCCATCATATTTTCAGGCAACGGACTGGGGAAAATAATATCAATCTCTCTATCCGCCCCGCCAATTTTGTAAATGTCGGCCTTATCGAGTATGTCCAGAACCATTTGGGCAATTTTTTTCAGCCCTTCTCTGTATGTAAACCTCTTTCGTTCGGTCTTCGACAGCATCCCCATAAACGTCAGTCTGAGAGCCACCGCACTTGTAAGGTTGCCGAGCTTATTCTTCAATACTCCTGCCACCACTGGTGTCACTCCGCTGGTCTTATCCATCGCTTCTCTAATCTCAGCGATGTGCATATCCTCGCTCGGCGTCGCCGCATCTCCGCCGAACTCTTCGATAGCCGCGTCCGGATTGTCGGTGTACCACATCCTCCCCGGCGATATAGGCCTGTCCTCGAATCCCTCTATCCCTTTGCCAAGATACATCTTAAACGTCTGGAACGTAATCCTGCTCGCCCTGTCACTCAATCGGGTATTAAGCTCGTCCTGCAGCGGTATCAGCGGCTCGACATCGCTTAGCCCCTCGTAGTAGTATGGCTGAGCAATGTTTTGGATATGCACCACCGGCAGAAATCCCCACGGCAATTCACCTTCTGCAACGAGCTGCTTGTCTTCATACCTCTGCCAGCCGGTAGCCGAAGTAATCTCCGTCACTGCAACCACCTGCCGACTATTCCGTCGCGCAAGCGCCGGACTTCGTCTGACCTGCGACAGCAATCTCGATAGAAAAGAGTTTTTCCCGCTCAGGGCGTTTTTCTTCTGGTAGAAGTGCTGCACGTAATATCTGATTTTTTTGTAGTCGTCCTCTTCCAGAACAGGCAGTGCCCTCGGTGCTTCAATCAGTTCCAGGCCGATTGTTTGTGCCAATTGCAGCACATCTTCAAACGAAAGGGTTTGGGAGGAGCAGGAAATGCCTTCGATAATATCATCGCCAGGCCTGACGAGACAATCGACAAAACCGTAAATACTTCCGAGCACTGCCATATCCTGAAAAAATCCGATACCGCCGTTAGCCGCAAACACTGCCTTCAATATGGATTCAATTTCTGCATGTTTTTGGCTGTCCGGCGATTTGGAAACAAAACTAATTGGCTTTCCGAACAGAAAATCCACCGCTGCATTTATTCGCCACGCAATATCGTTTTCGATTACTACTTCTTTTCGCTGCACATCGCCGATTCGCCTTGCGCCGAAGACGCCTGCATTTGCCGAGTGCACGAGCCCCGTTATTCTCGCAGGAAGCCCATATTCCTGGGCCTGCAGATAGCATCGCCCCAATTCGTGTCCTGTCCCATCCCCCTGTCCCGGCTCCATCCGGTTTGCGTAATATTCCCACAGCTTCGCAAAGTGTGTTTGAATATCTACCGCGTGTTCATCAACGAGCCAGTCGATGTAATCCTCTTGTAAAAGCGGGTCATTAAAGATACCAAGGTCAAATCCCATTTCTTTTCCTCACATCACAATTCTCGTATCGAGTATCGATTTCTGTCTCTCTATAAATGGACGAACCTGCACGTTTGAGTCGAAAAATGTGGTTTTTTTTAGAGGAGTTTTTTTCGCAAGCCCTTAGCTGCAAACGATTAAAAAATTTTTTGAAAAATCCGATTTTTACCGCTAACTACCTGCAGATTTGATTGATTTTTTTGACAAACCTGCACATCTACCGCATAATTACCTGCCGTTCTCCGTAAGGAGTCCCAGGGACAAATTCTGCTTACGCAGAATCCCTTTACACCGGTATCGTTAAGCAAAAAAGGCAGGTAGAAGATGAATAAGATGACCAATCTGAAGAGAAAATATGTATTCAAAGTTATTTTAAAGCTTACACAATCAATGATTAATAGGCATTTCATAGCCCTTCTAACTTTAGGTGTCATAACCCTCCCCTCCAGGGCAGCATCTCCTCTACCTGAACTTACGGTGCCGAACGGCTTTGGCGTCAACATACATTTCAGGGGCGAACCCCGGGATTTGGATCTAATCGCCGACGCTGGGTTTAAGTTCATCAGGATGGACCTGACATGGGGAGCCGTCGAGAGAAAGAAAGGAGTTTACGAATTCGAGAAATCCGGTTATGACGCCCTGACGAAAGGATGCTCCAAACGAGGCATACGTATCCTGTATATTCTCGACTACAGTAACCGACTATATGAGTCGGACAGGTCGGTCCGCACAGAGCAGGGCCGCAGGGCGTTCGCCGCTTTCGCCGAAGCCGCTGCAAAGAGATACGCAGGAAAAGGAATACTCTGGGAGATATGGAACGAGCCAAACATAAAGCAGTTCTGGAGACCTCAGCCGAGCGTCGAGGATTACTGCAAGCTGGTCGAAGAAACCACACCACGCATAAAAAAAGCAGACCCATCCGGCTTAGTCGTCGCTCCTGCTACATCAACAATCCCATTTAATTGGCTCCAGCAGTGTTTCAAAAAGGGCCTTTTAAAATGGATTGATGTCTTAAGCGTCCATCCATACCGGCCACAGCCACCTGAGACCGTCATCAAAGATTATGCCAGACTTCGTGAACTCATCACACGTTACGTTCCCAAAGGGGACCCCGCTTTGCGGGAACATAAAAAGATACCTATCATCTCAGGCGAATGGGGTTACTCCAATCTTAACTGGGACAAAACTCGTTTATCCAACGAGCAGCAGGCACAGTATCTTGCCAGAGAGTTCTTGATAAACCTCTATCAGGGCATCCCTGTTAGCATCTGGTATGATTGGAAGAATGACGGAACTAACCCCAACGAGAGAGAACATAACTTCGGCACCGTCACACATGACCTGAAACCCAAAGCCGCATATCTGGCGGCTAAGACTCTTGCCTCTGCGCTCAAGAGCTACCGCATCGAGAAACGCCTCGATTTAGGCAGTGAGAAAGATTTCGCTTTCAAGTTGACCAAAAATGGAAACGAAGCTGTAGCATTCTGGACAATGGGCAAAGAGCACGAGGTAACCTTGCCGATACGTCCCGGCAAAGGAATGCGCATCGATATGCTCGGGAGCAAAACCAGTCTTCGGTGGCAAACCGATGGTTTGAAGCTGACCGTATCACAAAGCCCACAGTATTTGCTTATAAAGCGTAAACCCCGTTAGAAATCCCGGGCCGAGCTGCGGCACTGCTCGAATGCGAGTTAGTTCTAACGGGGTAAATAGTGGAAGGGTTCCCTCTTTGCGATTGTTTGCAGAGCCCAAACCGGCCAATCACTCGCTATCTTCTTTCTGCAGGAGCTCGATAATCTCGGCCTTTATGGGCAGGGCCTCGATTGAGCCGAACTTCGTGCAGGCCAAAGCCCCTGCGGCGGAGGCGAATTTAACCGCTTCTCTTACATCGTCCTTTACAGCACAATAGGCGGCTAGCGCCCCGGCAAAGGCATCACCTCTGGCGGTCTGGTCCACAAGCTCCACCTCAAAAGCCGGGATATGGTCGGCACCGTTTCTGTCAACGACCATACAGCCACGCTTGCCCATCGTTATGACGGCAGAGTCAACACCGCGAGCGACCAGGTCGGAGCCGATGAGCTTGGCCGTGCGAATGTTGGCGGCAGAATGGTCGGTAATATCGGCCGCCTCGTAAAGATTCGGAATCAGGATATCGGCCGAAAAATACTCGATTGGTAGAGCGCTATCGTGCTGGCCGCGCTGCTCTATTGGCCTCGCAGGATTAAGAATGACCTTTGTGCCGTGTACCTTCGCACAGCGAAGGGCCGTTACAATTGCCCCCTGCGGCAATCGCCCGTGAATCAAACAGACGTCTGCCTCAGAAATAATCTGCTCAGTGGCGTTGATGTCCTGCGGCAGTAGGGCACTGTTGGCACCGGTATATATACAGTCGGCATTTTCACCTGCGGCGTTAACCAGCGTTACAACCACGCCGGTATTTTTGGCCTCGGCGGAATAGACATAGTCGGTATTAACGTCGAACTCCGCCAGACTTGCCTTGGCCATTTGTGCGAATGGATCGCCGCCGACCTTGCTGATAAGATGCACCCGGCACCCACACAGAGCAGCTTCGACCGCCTGATTTGGCCCCGGCCCGGTAACTGTGTATGAAAGAGCCGAGCCGGCAACAGTCTGCCCGGGAGACGGGATTTGGCCGCACCTCACTGCCATATCGACATAGGTGCCGCCAATTACAACAACCTTAGGAATCCTTCCTAACATCTTTATCCTCGCCCAGCCCATCCGATGGGCGGGGCTCGCCAACCCTGGTCAAAGGTAACTGGTTAAATGGTAACTGGTTAAATAATCACCAATCACCAGTCACCAACTATAACCTGTCGACTGTAAAATGCAAAACTTTTTTTTAGAACCCGCCGCGGCGGCTCTCAACCTCAGAATTCCAAAGAAGCCTCTGCTATGCAGTCTGGCGATGCATCAGTTGAATTTTTTACAAAACATTTACAAACCTTGCGCTTCAATTTCGCTTATAATATAATTGTGGCAGGTGTGACTATGGAACAAAAAGCTCATATACTAATAGTTGAAGATGAGCAGAAAATCCGAACAGCCCTGACGGATTTTCTGGAGTTCCACGATTTTAAGATTACCGAAGCCGCGGATGGGCTTGAAGCTGAACGAACTGTGGCCAAGAGGCGTTTTGATTTGATTTTGCTTGACCTGATGCTGCCGAAAATCAGCGGCGAGCAACTATGTACAAGATGGCGTCGAGACGGCATGCAAACTCCCATCATTATGCTGACAGCCAAGGGTCAGCAGAAAGAAAAAGTAATGGGCCTGAACATCGGAGCCGATGACTATATCACCAAGCCATTTTCGCTCGAGGAGCTGCTGGCACGGATAAAAGCGGTGCTGCGACGGATAGACCCGGCCCGAGCAGTCGGGCAGACCTTTAAGTTTGCAGATTTGGATGTTGATATTGCAGCGTTGAAAATAAAACGCACCCGTGCCTGCGCAACCACAGGTGCAGACAAAAAAAAGGAAATAGAAATTACCAAACGCGAAGCGGCAATCTTGCAGTATTTTGCCGCTAATCCAAACCGTGTCATCAGCAGAGAAGAGCTTTATAAAGAGGTTTGGGAAGAGACTATGACTGAATTAGGCACAAGGACCACGGATATGCACATCGCCAAGTTGAGGAGTAAAATCGAGAAAAACTCAGCCGACCCGCAAATTATCAAAACCGTGCGGGGGGCTGGCTATAAATATGAAAATTAACTATCACAGGATGAAGTAAAGCAAATGTACAGACGGCTTATTATTTTAACGGTAATAATCGCCGTAGCCCTTTGCGGGCTGACGCTGCTGGGATACCACGCAGTCGAGAAATGGGCGCAGGGCCTGGAAGGAGCGCGCCTGGGCGAATTCGCCGAAGTGGCAGAACAAATCAGGCAGGATGTAAAACGCAAACTTGATGTGTTCATGCAGACAGAACAAAACCGTCCATATACCGATTACCAGTATTACTATGTGCCGGAAAACGTCGCGCCAGGTCAGCAGCAGATGCCTTTATTGCGCTCGCCGCTGGCAGGTCGGCTGGAGAACGACTTTGCGTATGGCAACTTTCAAATTGAGCCGGACGGCAGGATTGTGACCCCTTATTACAGAACAGACCAACCCCAAATAGCCCAAAAAGATGAACTCTCTCGCAAAGCCAATGTTCATCTGTACAATATTAGGCTAAATCTATTGCCTGCACTAAGTTCCGCTTCCGGCGCCTTCAACCTTCCTTCCAGAGAATATATCGCATCTACTGAAACAACTGCAGAATTGGGGAGCTTCGCAAAGTCCAATGTGAACGGGCTAAAAGAGACTAAAAAGCAACAGGCAAAAAGTAAACGCACTCGGGCGAAAGAATATCCTATCCAGAGCCTACAAAAAGATTCCCAGAAAGGACAGATTCTTACCCAAGAACGCTCACTCGTCGCCTCCAACGTAGCCCTGGGCGTAGAGTCTGCCAGCCAATCCGCTACCTGGACTTCTGACGGGCGTCCAGGAGGAGCAAAACCCCCAACACAAGCAACGCAAATGGAAGAAATAGCAGACTTGTACGATAGGCAACCGTTGCCCGTGGAAGAAAATCAAACTGAGACGGTGCAGATCAGGATTGACCCATTTGTACCCGTGGTAGTTCCCGGTGGGCAGGCTCAGCAATCCATATTTGGTGGCCAGGTGTTTCTATTAAGACATGTACAAATCGAGGACAGGCACTTTATGCAGGGATTTCAGCTCAATGAAAAGAAGTTGATTGAGGAGGTCGAGGAGTCCGCAGAGCGATTTATGCGCGAAGGAATGAAGATTGAATTAGCACAAACAGAAGATGAAGAGTCGGCCTACACAGCCATTTTGGACTTTGGCTTTGGCGATTTGGTATTAAACCTTAAAGAAATCGACCCTGCTTGGATTAGCAATAAAATAAGCTGGCTGCGAAACTGGTATTTCACTATTATCGCGATTGTACTTTTAGCAGTAACGCTGGGACTGGCCGGTTTATGGCGCAATGCGCAGGCACAAATCAAACTGGCCCAGAAAAAGGACGACTTTATATCCGCTGTCTCGCACGAACTTAGAACCCCACTGACTTCAATACGAATGTACTCGGAAATGCTCGAAAAGAACTGGGTCAAATCGGAGGACAAACTCGCCGAATACTACAGAAATATGCACCAGGAAAGCGAAAGACTTAGCCGGCTAATAGAAAACGTGCTGGACTTTTCGCGCATCCAAAGAGGGCGGAAAAAATATACTTTCAGCCTGGGCGATATAAATGAATGCATTACCGATGTAGTCGAAATGATGACGCCCTATGCGGCACAAAGCGGTTTTTCGATAAAAATGGAGCCAGGGCAGCTTGAGCAAACGGCTTTTGACGGTGACGCGGTTACACAGATAGTTGTTAACCTGCTGGACAATGCAATCAAATACGCACGCGATGCTGAGGATAAGACTATTACCGTCCGAACCAAAAGCGACCGCCAATTCATCTTGATCGAGGTTGAGGACCATGGCCCCGGCGTCCCTCATCGGCAACGCAAAAAGGTCTTTGAGCAGTTCTACCGTTCCGGGGTAGAAGATACGCGTGAAACCACCGGAACAGGCCTGGGCCTTGCCCTGGTGAAAAAATTCGCCCAGGCACACAACGGCTTTGTAGAAATCATTACTGCAAAGCCAACCGGCGCAATCTTTAGGGTGGCCTTAGCTGCCCAGATGTAGCTCCGGGAACCCCACCCATATTCGCCCAGTTGAATAATACCGCCTCGGCAGGCTGAGGTTCAAGTAATTATGGTTCCCCCTGGTCCGCCCGGGCGGACTTCGTGGAGCCGAGCCATATAAACGAAATAAGGACCAAAAAGGCACCCGCCAAAAATAAAATTACTCGCCGCGCTGGTTCACTGCACCGGACAAGCCAATCAGGCATCACTGGCTCAGCGGATTGTTGGCTCGAATCCTCTTCTAAGGCTTTCTTGACTGCCTCCAACAGCTCCTCTGTTGCTTTTGGATAAACGGTGTTTGCATCGTTACGTTCCATGCCGAGTACAAGGGGGGCGATACGCTCAAAAAGATTGGGGTCTTTTTCCAGATTTTGCAGCAGTGAATCGTAGTCAGCAATTAAGGATTCCAGCCGGTTTGTGCCTTCTGGCTTTGCCTTCAACAGGTGCCTGTTATGGTAGTATCGAACCAAATCATCACAGAGTATAGAGCCGCTTAGCGCTGTTGCACCAATGCCAAAAAAGATGATAAACAAAAACGTTCGCAGGATATTTTGCCTTCGCATAATTGGTTGCCAATTACCAGTCACCAGTTACCAATCACCAACTACCATCACTTAAACATAAAGGCAGCGTATCGTGCGGCGGCGCCAAGGTCTTCACTTATTCTAAGAAGCTGATTATATTTGCAGATCCTGTCTGTTCGGCACAACGAGCCGGTCTTTATTTGGCCGACGCCCGTCGCAACAGCCAGGTCAGCGATTGTGGTATCTTCCGTTTCGCCGCTTCTGTGACTTATGACCGCCGTCCAGCCGGCCCTGCGAGCCATATTGATCGCTTCAAATGTCTCTGTCAACGTCCCTATCTGATTGAGCTTTATCAATATCGAATTGGCACAGTCGAGCTTGATGCCTTTTGCAAGACGTTCGGTATTTGTTACGAATAAATCATCGCCGACTAATTGGATCTTATCACCGAGTTTTTTGTTCAATTTTGTCCAGCCTGCCCAGTCATCTTCCGCCAGCCCATCTTCGATTGAAACGATAGGATATTTATCCACCCACTGGACCCAGTGCTTAATCAGCGTATCACTGGATATCTCTTTCTTCGGAGCAGATTTGAAGAATTTGTAGGCCTTGCTCTTGTTGTCGAACATTTCACTTGCAGCAGGGTCCAGTGCGATTGAGATATCTTTACCGGTTTTGTAGCCGGCCTTTGTAATGGCGCTCATAATCACCTCCAGCGCTTCTTCATTAGTCTTTAGCATAGGAGCAAAGCCGCCTTCGTCACCAACCGCTGTGGCGTAGCCTTTCTTGGCCAGCACGGCCTTTAACGTATGGAAGACTTCAGCCCCCATCTGCAGGGCCTGCGGGAAGTCCCTGGCGCCTATCGGCATAATCATAAATTCCTGAAAGTCCACATTATTGTCTGAGTGTTTTCCGCCGTTTAGAATATTCATCATTGGCACTGGCAGGATATTGCCCCCCGCCCCGCCTAAATAACGGTACAATGGCAGACCGGCCGAACCCGCTGCCGCCTTTGCAGCCGCCAATGAGACACCCAATATTGCGTTTGCGCCGAGCTTGCCTTTATTAGCCGTGCCATCCAGTTCAATCATCAACCGGTCGAGTTCCTCCTGCATCGTGGCGTCCATACCCAGAACTTCGGGAGCGATTACCTCATTTACATTCTTGACAGCCCGCCTGACGCCTTTGCCCATATAGCGCTTCGCCTTTGTATCGCGAAGCTCTATCGCTTCGTAGGCACCTGTGCTGGCTCCAGACGGCACCGCCGCCCGGCCAAGTGAGCCGTCATCAAGCAATACATCAACTTCAACAGTAGGGTTACCGCGGGAATCAAGTATTTCCCTTGCCGTTACATCAACTATCGTTGTGAACATTTTATGTCCTTTCACCAAGTATGGTTAAATGGTTAAATCCGGCAGTCCTGCCGGACCAATTACCAATCTGTCTGCGAGAGATTACCGACTTTTGCCGGCGACGTCAAGACTTGATTGCAGAAGTTGCTGGGGCAATAGAGCTTGGTTACTGCGATGTAAAATATTGAGGCCGTTTCGACCGGGCTATGCTTTTTTGCCGAATTTTACAGAAATTTTACAAAAACTTTGTAACTTTTCGGACTGTTTTGCGTCTATAAGTATAGCAGCAGCAATTATGGACTGTTCCTGCATCAGGGCATCAGGAAATCAGTACAGCAGCAGACCCGGTACCTGGGTGCCCTGATAAACTGGTTTGCAGCATCACCCTCCTCCGGAAGGCCGAACCGTCTATGCCAGACTGGGTCGGCCTTTTTTATTGATTGTCTACCGGCTAAAGGTTATCATACTTGCTTATGCAAATTCCGCTGACAAAATATGGCTGGCCGCAGGTAGTTATCTTTCCTGCGGTAGTGCTTGCCGCTATGGTTGTTTGGCTGCTGGCAGGAAAAGTCTTTTTGCCGCTCTGGGCTATTGTTCCGATAGAAACGCTTTTGGCCATCGTTATGATATGGGGTTTGGCATTTTTCCGCGACCCTCACCGGACCGCCCCGGCGGATAGTAACCTGCTGCTGGCGCCGGCTGACGGCAAAATCACCGACATCAAGATTGTTGACGAAAATGATTTTATCGGCGCAAAGGCGCTGCGCATTGGAATATTTTTGAGTATTTTCGATGCCCATATTAACCGGGCTCCGTGTAATGTAAAAGTCGAGAAGATTACCTACAAACAAGGCAAATACAAAAACGCCAAAAATCCACAGTCCGGGCGGGTCAATGAGTCCAATGACTTAGCCTTAGTCAGAACCGACAGCCCCAAAGAGCGGCTGATTGTCCGGCAAATTAGTGGAGCGATTGCCCGGCGAATCGTCTGTCAGACCAGCCAGGGACAAAAATTAACTGGCGGTGAGAAATTCGGAATGATAAAATTCGGCTCAAGGACAGAGTTGTATGTGCCTGCTCGTGAAAATGCAAAGTGTCTGGTCCAAATAGGTGACAAAGTCAAAGCTGGACTGACGCCTCTTGTAAAATACGAATGACGAAATACGAGTATCGGGAATCGAGAAATGCCCAGACTAAAAACCGAAGCTGCCAAAGACAGCCTGCTGCGGCGCGTGCGAAAGCAAAGGTTAAAGTACATCACCGTCCTACCGTCACTAATAACAATTCTAAACGGCGTATGCGGTTTTGCCGCCATCGCTTTTGCCAGTAAAGGCGCAACCCCTGCCGTCGGGCAGTTTTCCTCTCTTGCTATGGCCGGTTATATGATCCTGCTGGCAATGATTGCCGATATGCTTGACGGCCGAGTGGCACGAATGAGCCAGAGCACCTCCAGCTTCGGCGGCCAGCTCGACAGCCTCTGCGATATAATCAGCTTCGGAGTAGCACCGGCATTTTTAATGCTCAAAATTCTGGAATACAAATTAGCTGGCTTTGCCGAACTCAGCGTCGCTTTTACGAATTTCCTCCAGCGATTCATCTGGCTGGCAGCGGCTGCGTATATAAGCTGTGCGGCCATCCGATTAGCCAGGTTCAATGTGGAAAACGAGGAGGACGAGTCTGCTCATATGAGTTTTATAGGCCTGCCAACTCCAGCTGCCGCCGGGGTGGTAGTTAGCCTGGTAATATTTCATCAGGAAATAATACTTCCGGAACTGTCAGTCAGAAACACTTCAGCGTATCTCCACTTCTGCGAAGACGCTGTTATTTATGCCCTGCCGTTTTTGGTCCTCGGAGTGGCGGTGTTGATGGTTAGCAGGATTCGATATCCACATATTCTAAATCAGTACATAAAGGGCAAAAAACCTTTCGCGCATCTTATCAGGGTGCTATTGTTCCTCGCCCTGTGTATCTGGAGCAGACAGGCAGCTTTGGTATTGATTTTCTGCGGTTTTGCAGCAAGCGGCTTCGCTAAATGGTTCTATTACAAAGTAATCCGCAAGAGGACCCTCATTGTGCAATATGCGTCATCCGGCCCGGCAAATTGCCGGACATCGACGGACCTCGCAAAATGGAAACCTGAAAAATAATCTCGCCCCTCAACGCAGCAGCCAACGCAGAAAAATATTTAAGTTACCGGATAGCGGTTAGAAAATAGGAAAAGAAAAACTATACGCTACACCCTACTGGCTGCATATCCTGCTGCTTGGCGCTGGATTGGTTTATCTGGTAATACCGCTCCACAACATTACACAGCCGCTGCAGAACCTGGCGGCCCTCCGCGCTTGCCTCCAGACCAACAATCTGCAGGCCAAGGCAGATACTTTTGCCGTCTGCCGTCGGCAAAATGTTTCTAATCTGGGCATCAAACATCAACGGCGTTTCATAAGGCATAGGTGTAAACCTGAGCCCAATAAACTGCCCTTTCTTGAAGTCCGAAGCCTCCATCTTGCGATCTTTGGCAAATTGGGAACCCTCCGGCCTTTGCGCAGGAGACCCCAAACCCGATAAAGGACACTGGACGACCCCACCATCAACTACAATCTGTGCACCACCGGCAGAAATATCAACAAGCCTGCCCTGCCAATAATTGCCTATCTCCTCTTTCGTATCTCGTATCTCGTTTTTTGTTCCACGATTCCGGCGGCGATGCCACAGCAGAACATTTACTTTCAGCGACTTCGGAACGTCAACACGGAAATAGCTTCTTCTCTGGATTATCTCAACCTTGTCCGGCACCGCAAGCACTATCGTTCCGCCGGTCGCTGAATCCGGTGACGGCTCAAGACCTACCACCGTTGTGTCAAAAACAAACTTGCCGTATCCATATTTAAGCGATATGCCGACTGGCTGATTAACCTGTATATTCACCGGCAGTGGTTTTGGGGGGGGCATTTTGCGATCTTTTTGCAAAATGGAGTCCCCTTCACTGGCGCCGGTACCCACGTTCGGATTCCCATCTTGCGACGTATTGCAGGAGGCCCTCTCAAAACCCGTATGTCGGCTTTGCGGCCCCACCTCAACGCTTAGTCTATTGGCTCCAAGATTGGTCAGCAGCACTTTCGCAACGTGCCATTTGCCCTTAGACAAATAGGACATAATGGCAGGTATTCTTTTTTCAATCGCAGCTTGCAGGATTTCCCTCGGTTCGGCTCCACGCAACATCACTACTTCATTCATATTAACCCCCTGAGGATATGCTTTAAGATTCTCATTTTGTGTTCAATCAGGGCCTTTTTTACGGGACCCTTATTTTGCAATCTCTGCCAAAATGGGAATCCTTAGAATCCCAAGGACCATTCGGGCATCCACTTCTTTCTTAAATATATATAAATAATTCGGCAATAAACAAAATATGTTTTACATTAAATTTGGGGGCCCTTTCCCCACAATTGCAGTTTTCTTGGGCAAAAATGCAAAATTTAAGCGTAAAGAACCGAAAAACACAAGGTATAAAGCGTAAAACTCGCGAATCAGACCCCAAAGCCAACGTATGGGCTTTGGGAACCCAATTTCATAATTTTCTTGCTTTTAGCCTTAAGTTTTTACTTTATTACTGCATATATGGACGAAACTTACGAAACAAAAAAGGCCGTGAGTGATAAAATGGGCCTTTGGGGCACCTTTTGCAAAAAGTCGCAAAATGGGGCCCGAACCCCTTGATAAACGCCTGAAATCGTAATATGCTATTGTCTGAACAGATTGCCGCCCGAATTTTTGCGAGCTTGCCCCGTTAGAAATTCCAACGGGGCAAATAAGAATATGATACAAAAAAGGAAGATTTCTAACAGGGCGAGATTATGCAGACAAGACAATTAGGTTATACCGATTTGAAACTAACGACCGTTGGATTGGGTACCTGGGCGATGGGTGGACCCTGGCAATATGGCTGGGGGCCACAGGATGATAACGAGGCAATTGCTGCGATCTTCCGTGCCCTGCAACAAGGCATCAACTGGATAGATACTGCTCCAATCTATGGTCTGGGCCATTCCGAAGAGCTCATCGGCAAAGCCCTAAAGCAAACAAATGCCAAACCATTTATCGCAACCAAGTGTGGACTGCTATGGAACCAGCAGAACCAGAGGATGCCTTGCCTCAAAAGGGAAAGTATTCGAAAAGAATGTCACGCAAGTCTAAAGATGCTCGGCGTTGAGGTAATAGACCTCTATCAGATGCACTGGCCCCAGCCGGAGCAGGATATTGAGCAGGGCTGGGAAGAAATGGCCAAACTGACCCAGGAAACAAAGGTGCGATATATCGGCGTATCGAATTTTAATATCGAGCAGCTCAAACGCATCCAGAAAATCCACCCCGTCGCCTCACTTCAGCCGCCTTATAGTATGCTCCACCGTGAGGTCGAAGATGAACTGTTAGGTTATTGCGCGGAAAATAATATCGGAGTTGTTGCATATAGCCCTATGCAGAGAGGTTTGCTTACAGGTAAATTCAATCAGGAACGGCTGGCAGCTCTGCCCCTGGACGACCATCGAAGAAGAAGCCCCGACTTCCAGGAACCCCAGTTCAGTGCCACATTGGAACTCGTTGAGCACCTCTGCGACATTGCCGAACGCAACAGCAGAACCTCAGCTCAACTGGCTATCAACTGGGTCCTTCGCCGAAGCGAGATTACCGCCGCCATCGTCGGGGCACGAAGGCCCGACCAAATCGCCGAAACAGCCGCCGCATCAGACTGGACACTTTCTCAAGAAAATATCGAAGAAATTGAGCGGTTATTAGCTAAACGGCAGCAAAGAACTAATCCCAAATGAATCTTAAAGAGGGCAAAAGATGGCAAATAATAAAGACCTGTACGTAAGTCCCCTCGTTGAAAGAAACGCCTCAAGAGAAATGGCTCAACTCTTCGGAGCAAAGAGAAAATTTCGCACCTGGCGCAAACTCTGGCTTCAGCTCGCAAAGGCACAAAAGAAACTCGGGCTGCATATAAAACAAAATCAGATAAACCAGATGGCCAGACACCTTGACGATATTGATTTTAACAAGGCCGCCCGCTACGAAAAGAAATTCCGCCACGACGTTGTCGCCCATATTCACACTTTTGCCGATGCCGCACCGAAAGCTGCTCCCATAATCCACCTCGGGGCCACCAGTTGCTTCGTAGGCGATAACGCTGATTTGATAATTATGCAAGAAGCGCTTCAGATGATAGCAGGCAAACTGGCGGCAGTTATAAATCTGCTAAGCAAGTTTGCAAAGAAGTATCGGGCACTGCCGACATTGGGCTACACGCACTTCCAGCCGGCCCAGTTGACCACCGTCGGCAAAAGAGCAACGCTGTGGTGCTATGAGTTCGTAATGGATTTGGAGGAGACCGAATATCGACTCGATACGCTGCCATTTAGAGGAGTCAAAGGCACCATCGGCACGCAGGCTTCTTTCCTGGCGCTTTTCGACGGCAGCCATAACAAGGTCAAGCTGCTCGATAGAACCGTTGCCGCTGCTTTTGGCTTCAAAAATATCTGTGCCGTTACCGGCCAGACATATCAGCGAAAAATCGATACACTCGTGATAAACTGCCTTGCATCGATTGCACAGTCAGCCCATAAGCTATGCAACGACCTTCGGCTCCTTGCAAATCTAAAAGAGATTGAAGAGCCATTTGAAAAATCGCAAGTCGGCTCTTCGGCAATGGCTTATAAAAGAAATCCAATGCGATGTGAGAGGGTAACCGCCCTTAGCAGACTGGTATTGTCCCTGGCTTCCAGTCCGCAGATGACTGCCTCCGAACAGTGGCTTGAGAGAACACTTGATGATTCAGCCAACAGAAGGGTGGTTATCCCGGAAGCGTTTTTGGCCATTGACGGGATTTTGCAAATCCTTATCAACGTCACGGACGCGCTTGTTGTCTATCCGAAGGTGATAGCGGCGCACGTTACAGCGGAACTGCCGTTTATGGCCACCGAAAATATCTTAATGGCTGCAGTTAAGGTCGGCGGAAACAGGCAGGAATTGCACCAGATATTAAAACTGCATTCACACGCTGCTGCAGCCCAGGTGAAAAAATTCGGAAAACCTAACGACCTAATCGCCCGGCTCAAAGCAGATATCGCCTTCAGAAAAGTCGATTTCGAAAAAGTCTTAGACCCGAAAAGCTACGTCGGCCGGGCGCCACAGCAGGTCGATGAATTCATCAAAGATATCGTAACGCCCATCCGCAATAAATACCGCAAGGAACTGAACAGAAGGGTAGAACTCAATGTATGAGCTGGATGCTCGCACAACGGGAAAACCGAGTATCGAGTATCAAGAATCGAGAATCGAACAATGACCAGAGAAGAACTTATAAAGCGAATAAAAGAAACGGCCTATCTGGAAGGGGATTTTATCCTTCGTAGTGGAAAGCGAAGCAAATATTATCTTGATAAATATCTGTTTGAGACCTGTCCCGACATACTCAAGGCCCTCGGTGAAGAATTCGCAAAATATATCACCGATGATGTTACTCTGATAGCCGGCGCCGAACTGGGCGGCGTGGCACTGGCAGCAGCTACCGCTATGAAGACCGGAAAAAACTGGGTAATCATCCGCAACAAGAAAAAAGGCTACGGCACCGACAAAATGCTTGAGGGCGTATTAAAGACCGGCGATGTAGTTCTGCTGGTTGAGGACATCGCCACCACCGGTGGACAGGTCCTCGAGGCCGCCAAGGTCATCACCGAAGCCGGCGCAACTGTCAAAAAAATCGTCTGCGTTATCGACCGCAAACAGGGAGCTGAAGAGAACATCACCCAGGCCGGCTACAAATTCGAGTCCATCCTGACAAAAGACGACCTTGGAATAAAGGACAAAGGCCAATGAAAAAGACTTCAGCAATCAAAGTACTCAAAATTCTTTTGGGAATTTATCAAGCTATCATAGTCGTCCTTTCAATAATCTATGTTGTTATGACACTGCCTTATGTTTTTGAATCAGGATCAGATATATTTACCTCTTTCACCCGGGTTATCGCTTTTTTGGTTGTTCTTATTCTTGGGCCGACAATCGTTTTCTGCTCATTTAACGTAATCAAGCTGCTACTGCCTGCTCACAAAATATTCTCAAAATGGAAAAGTCTAACCCAAATAAGCATAGTTTTTACCGTTCTGTGGACTTTGCTTCCTGTGTATTGGCTTATTCTCCAGACTGGCAGTGGACATTGTCAAACCTCAGTTGCCAAAACTCGTCCCAGAGCCACCCCGAATGTCAGTCCCTTGCAGATAGGACAAATAGCGCCGGATTTTAGCGTAAAAGACCAATTCGGAAAGACAATTTTGTTATCTGAGTTGAGAGGTAAAGTCGTCTTTCTGGATTTTTGGGGTGTGTGGTGTGGGCCATGCCGTAAAAAATTGCCACATACGCAGAGGATATATGACAAATTTAAGGATAAAGGTCTTGTGGTCATAGGCATCCATTCTGCCTTTAGAAACGAAAAGACCGCTGATTTTATCGCCGAGCATAATTATACCTTCCCAACAGGTATTGACCCTGGCCATATCGCTAAAGATTACGCAGTCACCGGCTGGCCGACCTATTATCTTATAGACAAGGAAGGTCAACTGGTCTGGGGGCCGAAACACTCCCCGCCTTCAGAAAAACAGGTTGAATCTTTACTAAAAGATTAGGCTGCTATTCAGAGTGATGGAACGGCGCTGGTGATATAGAATTATCTGCCGTTTTAATACCAGTGGCTTCCTACCAAGTGGATAACCTTCTTGGCAATAGTTGTTTTGCTTGCCTGTGGAAGTTGAAGCCACTTACTATCAGGTGTTTTTATCTGGACGGAAGTTCTGTCCGAGCCGATTGCAGCGGGTCTGTTGGCGATTATCATATCCAGATTCTTGTCCTTTAGCTTCCTCTCTGCTCTTTCTCTTAACTTTTTATCTTCCAGAGCAAAGCCGACAACAACTTGATTTTTCTTTTTATGCCTTCCTGCCCATTTGAGAATGTCGGTCGTGGGTTTTAGCTTGATGGTCAGGAACTTGTCTTCTTTTTTTATTTTGGTTTTCACTGACCGGACAGGAGTATAATCAGCCACAGCCGCCGCCATAATCAAACAATCACATTTAGCAAAGAATTTTTTAACCGCTTTGAACATCTCAGCCGCACTATCAACACCTACAAATTCCACACCGACCGGCGGCTGTAAATCTGAAGCGCTGATAAGCGTTACCTTGTGGCCTGCCTTTTGTGCTGCACGGGCAAGTGCGTAACCCATCCTCCCGCTGCTTGCGTTGGAAATAAAGCGGACAGGGTCAATGTATTCTCGAGTGCCACCCGCTGTGATTAAAAAATGCATATTGCTTTTTCTTCACCGCAGAGTTCATTCGCCATAGGCAGGCCGAGTTTTTATTTTAATTTGTTTCTCTGCGTTCTCCGCGGTTAATCTTTTTTGCCGCGTTTAATTTCCGAAGCCATTTTTTCAATCGCCGCTAAAATATCCTGCGGCTCTGACATCCTGCCCATACCTTCCGTCCCACAGGCAAGCAACCCTTCTTCAGGGCCTATCAACTCAAAGCCCATCTCTTTTACCCTCTTGACATTGAACTGCACCGCTGGGTTGTTCCACATATTATTGTTCATCGCAGGAGCCAGAAGTGTCGGCTTGGCCCAGCAGACACAGAGCGTCGTACTGAGCAAATCATCGCAAATGCCGTTTGCAATTTTGCCTATAATATTGGCAGTTGCAGGTGCCACAACAACAATATCAGCCCAATCAACCAGATTTATATGGCTGATTTTATATTCCTCAGACCTGTCCCATAAACTGGTGAAAACCGCTGAGCGGGTAACGGCTTCGAAGCTTTTCGGGTCAACGAGCCGACAGGCGGCCTCCGTCATCACCGTATTTACCCCCGCACCGACAGCGGTCAGCTTACTGGCCAAATCAACCGCCTTGTATGCAGCGATTCCCCCGCTGACACCCAATAAAATATTTAGACCTTCAAGCATCTCGTATTTCATTTCTCGATTCTCGATGAGCATCGACCATCGAGCACGCTTCACGCTTTTTAGCCTTTCTCTGTGTCCTTCGCGGCCTCCCCGCTTAATCCGTCATCGATGGCAATCTTGTCCTGAAGAATTTCCTGAACAACAATTTCCAGCATTGTTTTGCCGCTGCTGTCCTCAATCAAGGGCCGAGAACCCTGCACCAACTCATTCAGTCGTTTTTGAATCAGCGCTGTTAATTTGAATCTACCGCCAACTTTATTGATTAGGTCAGTGCTCTTGAGCTCCTCTATCATTATTTGTCTCCGCTTTGCTGGATAATTTGTATCACATCGCTCACTGCCTGTTCCAGGTCCTCGTTTATGACCATATGTTGATAATATTGCCAGGCAGCAGCTATTTCAGTGCTTGCTTCGTTCAATCTTTCTTGCGCTGTTTCAATGTCTTCTCTGCCTCTAAGCTTCATGCGCTCCGCTAATTCTTTCTGACTCGGCGCAAGAATAAAAATCATTACCATATCCCGATATATCCTCTTTGCCTGTTTGGCACCTTGAACGTCGATTTCCAAAATAACGCTCTTTCCGGCCTGCAGCGCCGCATCAACTTTGTCCTTCGGCGTCCCGTACAAATGGCCGAACACCTCGGCATATTCCAGCAGCAAGCCCTTATCAAGCCGTTCTTGAAACTCCCTCTCCGATATAAACCAATAATCCTCGCCATCAATTTCGGCTTCGCTCCTCGGCCGGGTAGTAACCGAGACGCTAAGATAAACATTATTCAGCCGCTTAACCACCTCTTTGCAGATAGTGCCCTTGCCAACCCCGGACGGGCCGCTAACTATCACCACTTTGCCTTTTCTACTCTTTGTCTCGTTCATCAGGCCTACCTCAGGGTTCCCTTTTTGCAATCCCGCACCAATTGAGCTTAGGCTCACGCCTAATTGGGACGGGACAAAATCAGGATCCTTACTCTATATTCTGAACCTGTTCTTTAATTCGGTCTATCCGGCATTTTATATCGACCACACAGCGGATAATCTCGATATCAGAGGCCTTGCTGGCAATGGTATTAGCTTCTCTGAGCATCTCCTGGCTGATAAAGTCTAACCTCCGCCCAGCCTGACCACTTGCTGAAGCTCCGCCTTGACAGCTCTGAAGTACGACAAGGGCGTACTGCAGATGCGAATCCAATCGAGCAATCTCTTCAGATATATCCGACCTGTCGGCAAAAATCGCCACTTCCCTGGCAAGAGTTTCCTCATCCAATTTCAGTTTCGCGTCCACGAGAAGCTCATCGATTCTCTTCTTTAGTCTCTTTGCATATCCCTCCAGAACACCCGCACTGCGAGCACGTATTCGCTCAAGGTCCTGCTCTATTGCTCTGCAGTGCTTCTTCAAATCATTTTTGAGAGCAGTTCCTTCGGCAGCACGCATTTGTTTGAGCTTCTCTATCGCCTCTTGCGTAATACTTAAAACCATCTCCTTGACCTGCCCTGCCACTTCTTCATCCGGCGATGTCGGCCGAATAATTCCGGGCAAGCTAAGCAAGCCGCCAATATCAATCGGGCATTTCATATCAGCCGAAGAGGCGATACGGCTTAATCTTTCCATATATGCCTGCAACGCCCTCTCATCTATATCAAAGAGCACATTCGCCGATACATTTTTGAGCCGAAGCACATAATTTATCGTCCCGCGTGACAAATTTCTTCGCAGAAGCTTTTCAATATCGTCTTCCAGAAACGCCATCGAGTCCGGCAATCTTACGCTGGCCTTGAAATAACGGTTGTTGACCGTCCTGATTTCAACCGCATAGGTTACGCCATTGAACTGGCCTTCTGCCTCTCCGTATCCGGTCATACTACTTATCATAGCCACCACACTTTCAAGCTAAATTCAACTGCGCATGCAGCCATTTTATCTGCGCTTGTGAAAATCTTCCCTTAGCCGTCGAGTGAATTTGCATCATCAGGTTCGTTCGTATCGCTCGGCGCAGCACCAATGTCGTCTATCGGGGGTGGCAGCTCCGGGCTTCGCGGCTGCTCCCGCCGAACTGGCTGGACCACCCCAAAATCACTGACAGCCGGTTTGTAGAACTTGGCCATTACCACCGCAAGAGTCAGAAATATACCCACCAGCACTATTGTAACCCACGTCAAAAAATCTCCGGTTTTAGAACCCAAAATCCCGCTTGCCATACCGCCGCCAAATGCCGCACTTAAACCGCCTCCTCTACCCTTCTGAATCAAAATGATTAGAATCAGTGCCAAGGAGCAAATAAGGAAAATGACGGCGACAACCTTTATAATAAAACCCACCGCCAACAATGGAAAAACAGTCATATTCGTTCCCCTTACAAATAGCGAACAGGAAAAACTATACGCTATACGCTAATTATGCTGCTGCCTGAATTATCGCTATGAAGTCATCTGCACTCAAACTTGCCCCGCCCACCAGCAGACCGTCTATATCCTGCTCGGCCATCAAGTCCCCTGCGTTGCCCGGCTTTACCGAACCGCCGTAGAGAATCCGAATTTCCTCAGCTAATTGGGCATCATACATCTGAAGCAGCAGCTTTCGTACAAAATCGTGCGCCTCCTGGGCCTGCTGGGGCGTTGCTGTCAGCCCTGTCCCAATAGCCCAGACCGGCTCATAAGCTATGGTTACCGCTGAGACCTTTTCGATACTTAAGCCGGCCAGACAATTCTTTATCTGACGGGTCACTACCTCGTTTGTCCGGGAAGCCTCTCGCTCGGCAAGTAGCTCACCCACACACAATATCGGCAAAAGTCCACCCCCAATAGCAGCAGTAACTTTTTTATTTATCAACTCGTCAGTCTCACCGAGCACGTGCCGGCGCTCCGAATGACCGCACAGGGCATAGGTACAGCCAATATCTTTTAGCATTGACGCACTTATCTCACCGGTAAAAGCACCTTGACTCTCTATGTAAATATCCTGCGCACCAACGGCAATGCTTGATGCGCTGAGGGCCTTGGCCACGGCCTGAAGATAAACAAAAGGCGGACAAACCGCTACGCTAACGCTCTGGCCCGCCGTCTCCAAAGACCCGGAAACAATACTCTCAGCCAGACTTATGCTGGTGTGGCTGTCGGTATTCATCTTCCAGTTACCAGCCACAAACGGCTTTCTCATAAAACTCTCCTTTTTCACCGTCTAACCATCAAAGCAATTCTGTTGCCCTCGGGAAACTGCCCAATACCGAAAGTTGCAGACAATACTCACGGGCTTTCTCCAGTCCCTCTTGAACTTGTTTCTCCGTCCTGTGCCCTACAAAATCCACGAAGAAATAGTACTCCCACTGCCTTTTCTTACTCGGCCTGGACTCTATATTTGTCAGATTAATGTTGTATCGCTTGAAAACATCGAGCACATCGGCCAGGGCACCGGCCTTATGAGCAGTGCTAAACAATACAGCGGTCTTATCTTCACCGGTCGGCTTTGCATCCTCGCAGCTGACCACCAGAAATCTCGTTATATTATTAGCAATATCCTCAATATTTTCGCAGACAACTTTCAGACCATACAACTCCGCAGCAACGCTGGAGCCAATCGCTGCGGCGTTCGGCTCGTCAGCCGCCATTTGGGCCGCCTTCGCAGTCGAGGCAACGGGGACAGTTTGCGCCTCCTTAAAAGTGGCGCTTAGCCAGTTCCGGCACTGGGCGAATACCTCCGGCTTTGAGTAAATCTTCTCAATCTCTCCCAGCGAACAATTGCCTAAAAGATTATGATGAACTGCCATTAGAACCTCAGAGCAGATTTTTACATTGGAATCTATCAGGGCATCAAGAGTCTCTATTACGCCGCCGCCGGTGGAATTCTCTATCGGCACAAGCCCCAAATCGCAATGACCCTTGCTGACTTCATCAAAAATACTTCTGATATCAGCCAGCGGCTCATATTCAACACTCTGGCCAAACTTGAGCATAGCTGCAGTGTGGCTGAAGCTGCCGCCAGGACCAAGATAGCCGATTCGCAATGGCCTTTCCAGTACAAAAGAGCCGCTCATCAACTCACGCCAGATAGCCACAAGGCACTTGTCCGGAAGTGGGCCCTTATTGGCCTCGGCAATCCTCGCAAAAACCTCTTTTTCACGGTCCGGTGCGTAAACCTGGCCGCCGGTTTTGTCTTTCAGCTTCCCTATCTCCACGACAACTCGCGCACGCTCATTGAGCAGCTTCACAAGCTGATGGTCAAGCTCGTCAATCCGATTCCTCAATTCTTCAAGAGACATAAATCAAATACTAAACCCCGCCCCTCGGCCCGCCCTTCCGAAGGGCTGGCCAAGGAGGGGCTGGGTAAAAGAAAAAAATAAAGTTATACGCAAATCTTCACCCCGCCTTCGTTGCCGAAGGCAACAGGGGGAGCCATTTTTCATAAAAACTATTATTTCTAACAAAATTTTGCCCTTGCGTCAAATAATTTGACCTATTAGATAATATTTGAGCATCAAATTATAGGCAAAAAATGCAAAAGGCGCTAAAATATACCATTTTCAAGACCAAATGGGGCTATTTCGGCCTTGCCGGCACCGAATATGGGCTCTTGCGAACTCACCTACCCAGCCCGAAACCTGAAAAAATCAAACCGCAACTTCTAAAAGACCTGCAAGCCCCTCAATTCGACAAAACCTTCTTCAGAACAGCCCAGGAACAGATAACCGCATATTTTGAAGGTACTCGCGTAAATTTTAGTGATGTCCCCATTGTATGGGATTACTACACATCAACCTGTCATTCCCGCACTTTTTGTCATTCCCGCGCAAGCGGGAATCCACAAACGATAGCTAACGCAAAATCCACTCACGTTCTACCTATACAAAGAGTTACTGAATTTACCAAACAGGTTTTAACCGCCTGCAGAAATATCGGATTTGGCTGGACAATAAGCTATTCGGGATTAGCGAAAAAGTTAGGCCGACCCGCCGCCGCCAGAGCCGTCGGCACCGCACTTGCTAAAAATCCACTGCCCTTGATTATCCCCTGCCACCGCATAGTCCGCTGCGACGGCAAAATCGGCGGCTTCTCCGCCCCCGACGGAAAGGAATTAAAAACAAAGTTACTTAAACACGAACACGCAGCGATAATCGATTGCAAAAGTCTCTGACCCAAAGCACCTGCAAACCAACCTATTCCACGTGTATGACGCCGCTTCGTTTATCTGCTTCAAGGCTGGCCTTCTTGATAATATCGTAAAGTCTGCGCGAATCCCGTATCTTCTCGAAGACAAACTCCGGGTCCGTTTTATCCGTTGTTATCAAACCCACGGTGCCGACGCCGACAATACAGTCGAACAGGCTCCTGCGGAGTTTCAGGTCAATCACCCGGAACATATCCAGATTGTCAACCCTTCTGTCGAAGATGCCTCTGCTCCACTCGATCCTGTCGGCTGTAACCTCATAATAGATCATCTTGAGCCTGACCATCTTTATCACAAGAAAAAGCATTACCAGTACTGCAAGCGCCACACCGGCAATAACCCTGTACCGACCGAACGCCAGGGCCTGGCTTTCGGTAAGTTTCAAACCCAGCAGGTCGTTGGCCATGTCTTCGAGAGGCAGCTTTACTAAAAGACCTGCCACAACAATAAAGAACAGCCCCTTGATTACCGCTCCAGCCATTCCCCACAGGGATGGCCTGCCTTCAAACAGGACGTTATCGTTCGTCTCTTCGGCCTCGGACGACTGTGAATTCGGCTCTGAGTTAGCTTCTAACGCCTTAACCCTGCCGCTGTTAAGGAATTCATCGCAGAATCGGCACTTAATCGCGCGAGCCTGAATCGTTTCTGCGCAAAATGGGCATTGTCTCGTTTGCAAATCAATAACCGTCATTATTAGGTATATATCGGAAATATGCAGGAAATTTGAGCAGGAGATTCTTTCACGTATCTTTTTTACTCAAACTGACCTTTCTTGAGTCAGATTTTAATATAAGTACAGTTTTAACAATAAGATAAGAGCATTTGTCATTTCTGCGAAAGCAGGAATCTAAATCTTTAATAAACGTAACCGTTCACGGGTCAATATGCTGAATTTTGGCCATTTTATGTCATTGCGAGCGAGGCAGAGCCGAGCGCGGCAATCTCTCTGCTGCGAAAATTTGAGATTGCTTCGGCCTAAAGGCCTCGCAATGACACAAAAACGCCGTTTTGCCACCGTGAACGGTTACTAATAAACAGTGTTAATCTGTGTAAATCCGTGTCTAAAAAATAAAACCAGCCAGTTTGAGTTTTTTTAAAATTCGCAAAAAAATGTAAATTATACTTGACATAAAGCATAGTTAGCTTTACATTATGTATAGTTTAGTATACATACATAAAGGCAAATTATGGTCACAAAGGGAGAAATGTTATGAACAGATTGCAGAAAATGGCGCGGTTCAATTTAATCGCCTTAGTGTTAATCCTAATACTTAGTGCTATATTTATTCTGTGGGTGGTGGCAAACGACGGAACATCGCACATAATGGTCAACCTTGCTGGTTTAGGAGACCTATGGTTACTTTTCATTCTCTTTTCTATGTTGTCCTCTGAAGTGTGGGCGAAAAAAAAACGTCCCAATGAAGTGAGCTTCGATGAACGCGACCTGCTGATTCAAACAAAGGCGCTGCAGATCGGCACTCTCGCTTTCTTGGGTACTTTGCTTTACATGCGGTGGCTAATTATTCCTCCGTATGGTTCAGTCTTGATTTTCTTGCCTGTGCTATTGGGCACATCAGCATTCATCGGTGCCTTCACGTATTCTACAGCAATTCTGGTTCAGTATGGCTGGAGGGACAAAGGAGAAAAATCATGAATAAAACACAAAAGTCAGCGTGGTGTGGTTTGGTTGTCACATTAACTTTTCTTTTACTTTGTCTTTTCCTGTTTATAGAACTTACCATTTTAAAAAAGATGTTCTTCTTTATGAATTTGTTAGGGGCCACACTTCTTTTCGGCCTTGTGGTAGCATGGGTTATTTTTATCTGTAAAAAACAGAGTCCAACAGAGGTTAAAACCGACGAACGTGATAAATTAATTCAAACAAGAGCGATAGTGGCTTCCTTCATTTCCGTTGGGATATTAATAGCTTTAACCTGTCTTATACTGAGGTTTATTGTTGGAATTTCAGGGACGATAGCCGTGTGGGAATTGACGCTTATCAACTTTCTTATTTTCGAGGTTGCTTTATTAGTGTACTCCGTGGCGATTCTGGTTCAGTACGGTCTGGGAGGCAGAGATGGCGAAAAATGAAATCAAGAACCAAGTTCGTCGGCTGCGTTTTGAAAATGGCGAAATAACGCAGCAGCAGTTAGCTGACAAGGTCGGCGTAACTCGCCAGACAATCATCGCCATCGAAGCCGGCAAATACGCTCCTTCGCTGCCTCTGGCCTTTAGAATAGCCCAAACTTTCGGCGTGCCGATAGAGGGAATCTTTCAATATCAAGACGAAGACCCTCAGCCTTCAGCAACCAGTCCAGACGCCTGACTATTTGAACTCCTGTAGTAGTCCCAGCAACTTGCGGTCGAGCTTATGGCCGTGGAAGTTCTCGTACTTCACATCCTTTCGGCCGGAATCGAGAATGCCGAATGACCCCCGGAAGTTCCAGAGTGCCAGACCAATGCCGTGGCCGGTAAGAATCTCCAGGACATCCCGCAGCCAGGCCAAAACAACCTTGTGCGGCGTTTTGTTGTACGCGCCGCCTTCCCCGCAGTGCACGCCCACACCTTTTTTCGCAAGGTCAGCCCACTTCTGGTAGTGCTGTTCCAGACGTTTGCGGTCCCAGCCGTGTCCGGGCCAGGTAGGCATAGGGAATCTATCGCCGCGAACCCACGAGGCCATATAATGGCTAACGAACATAGGCTGATATGCCCGGGTACTCTGGGCAATGCCGAGGTCGGCTAATTCCGGCGCTGGCTCATTGCCCCAGCTCATACCATCAGCTACGATGATACGGTTGGAACTTATTTCACGAATGGCCGCCACCGCAGTCCGGATTACCCGCTCATGGTCGGCACGGCTCATACGCTCACCAATGGAAGGCGGCTCGTTGATTAAATCGAAGCTGAGCTTGTCCTTTGAAATGCCGCGATAGCGCTTCGCCAGCATCTGCCAGTGGAAGCAGAATGCGTCGAGCGGCTTCTTGTCCTTCCAGAGATTGAACGGCTCGGTGAATTCCCTGTTCACCGAGTATCCCGGGCCGCGGTGAAAGTTCAAGCTGATATGCAGGCCGTATCGGCCGGCAAGCTGCACGGCCCGGTCGAGATTCTCTAACATTGGCTCATAGAGCTTGTAGTCGTCTCCGTCCTTTATCCACAGCCGATAGCACATCGGTAAACGAACGAAGTCAAAGCCCCAGTCGCGCATCCACCAGAAATCATCTTCCTGGAAATTGCCTTTGCTTCGCATTGTGAACATATCCAGCAGATTAAAACCGCGCCACCTCGGCAGAACCGTCTGCACCACGGATTTGCTCATTTTCCCTTTTTTCTTTGGTTTTTGTGCATAGCCGGGCAGGGCTGTTGCAGCTACGCCAGCAGCTACCATTTTCAGAAACTGACGTCGATTATTTTCCATAAGATTTCCCTCGCTCACTTGGAAAAAACACCTTACAGCTCAAAATTTGAACATTGACTACATATTGAAAATAGTAAATAGTAAACGGAAAATAGTCAACCCCGTTAGATATTTTTTTTGCGTGCAGTATCTAACGGGGTCAATGGAAAACGGTCAATAGAAAATGGCACTACCGACAGTTGCGATAATTGGTCGGCCTAATGTGGGCAAAAGCAGTCTCTTGAACGCACTGGCGGGGTCAATGATAAGTATCGTTGAGCCGACCGCCGGCGTTACAAGAGACCGTGTCAGTACCTTCATTGGGAGAGACGACCGGTACTTCGAGCTTATCGATACCGGCGGATACGGAGTAGTCGATGCCGACGACCTTAGCAGCCATATCGAGCAGCAAATCCTCCAGGCGATTGAATCAGCGAATCTTGTGATTTTTATGGTCGATATTCGCGATGGACTTGTGCCGTTAGACGAGAAAATAGCCCGGCTTCTGCGTAAAGGTGAGTTTGACGTTATCGGCGTTGCCAACAAGGCCGACACCGCCAAGATGTTTCCTGCCGCCGGTGAATTTTCCAAGCTCGGCTTCGGCGAATTCTTGTGCATATCAGCAAAGAACAATCTTAATAAAGCCGTCCTGCTCGATAAAGTCTTTGACAAACTCTCAACTTTAGAATCAGCCAAACCGGCGGAGCCGGCTATGAAGATTGCGATAATCGGCAAGCGAAACGTCGGCAAGAGCACCCTTGTAAACGCTATGGTGGGTTCCGAGAGGGTCATCGTCAGCGAGACGCCGGGCACCACCAGAGATGCCATCGACGTGCGGTTCGAAAAAGACGGCAAAACCATCATCGTCATTGACACCGCAGGGATAAGAAAGAAAAGCAAGATAGCCAACAGCATTGAGTTTTACAGCTACGTCCGTGTGACACGGTCTATCCGCCGGGCTGACGTTGTGCTGCTTCTTATAGATGCCGCCACAGCCGTTTCACAGGTGGATAAGAAGGTGGCGCGGTTCATCGTTGATGAATGTAAAAGCTGCATACTGGTCGTGAACAAATGGGACCTGGCTAAAGACTCGGCTGTTACCGGCGACTATGAGGAGTATTTGACAAAGCTTTTGCCGGGCCTAAAATACGCGCCGATAGCCTTTACGACGGCGACCGAGGCGAAGAATATTCAGAGCGTGCTGGATTTGGCGGCTGAAATATTCAAGCAGACCACAACGTGGATACCCACTGCAAAACTGAACAAGGCGTTTGAAATCATAAAGACAGAGAAAATTGGCGGAGGCAAAGGCGGCTGGCCAAAGATTTATTACGCCACGCAGATTGCCGTCAATCCGATTACGATACTTATGTTCGTGAACAACCCGGAACTGTTTGAGGAGAACTATCGCCGATTTATTATAGGCAGACTGCGAGAGCTGCTGCCGGTAGAGGAGGTGCCGATAAGACTGTTGGCCCGTTCGCACAGGAAATAAGCCACTATTAACAAGGAAAGATTAGAATGGATACACTTTTACTGATGCTGGTTTGCGGGGGTGGGTACCTCGTGGCTTATCATACTTACGGGCGATTTCTCGCCAAGAAAATCTTCAAACTCAACAAAAACGCACTCGTTCCATCCGTGGAACTCCAGGACGGCATCGATTACGTCCCCGCCCGTAAAGGCATAATCTTCGGCCATCACTACACCTCGATTGCCGGGACAGGGCCGATTGTTGGGCCGGCCATAGGAATTATCTGGGGCTGGCTGCCGGCTATCCTCTGGGTCTTCCTCGGCTCCATCTTTATGGGGGCTGTCCACGATTTCGGCTCGCTGGTGGTCTCGATGCGAAACCAGGGCAAAAGCATCTCAGAGGTAGCTGCCAAATATATCAACATCCGTGTGCGATTCATATTCTTCGCCATTGTGTTTTTGAGCTTGCTGATTGTTATCGCAATATTCGGTGTTGTGATTGCGGCGGTCTTCACCAGGTTCCCGGAATCGGTATTGGCGGTTTGGCTGGAGATTCCCATAGCTATAGCGCTTGGCTGGGCGGTTTATAAGAGAAGCGCCAATGTAACACTTTCAACAATTGTGGCTGTGGCAACGATGTATCTAACCGTCGGGTTGGGGGCGTATATCGAGAGCGTCAGTCCGGGGCTGTTTGCGCTGCCGGAGTTTTCATGGCTGCCGGCAACGGGGCTGTGGGTGATAATCCTGCTGATTTACAGTTGGGTGGCTTCGACACTACCGGTAACAACGCTTTTGCAGCCGAGAGATTATATCAATGCCTGGCAGCTCTTTATTGCTATGGGCCTGTTAGCAAGTGGCACAGTGGTGGCTTCATTATCCGGTAGTCTACCCCTGGTGGCGCCTCCCATCAACAGCGAGCTTCCAGCTAATACCCCCTCGATATGGCCGTTTATGTTCGTCATAATCGCCTGCGGCGCCATCAGCGGCTTCCATTCCCTTGTGGCCTCCGGCACAACCGCTAAACAAGTTGCAAAGGAGCCGGACAGTTTGTTTGTCGGCTACGGCTCAATGCTGCTCGAAGGCCTACTGGCAGTGCTGGTTATTATCTGCGTCGCAGCCGGCGTAGCAATGGCCGTAAAACTCGACAACGGAACAATCCTGACCGAAAACGCCGCCTGGCAGCACTATTACAGTTCCTGGATAGGGACCAAAGGGCTATCTGACAAAATAGCCCCTGTGGTTATCGGTGCAGCCAATATGATGGCTACGCTTGGACTGCCCGAAACGGTGGGAATTACCCTTATGGGTGTGTTTATCGCATCTTTTGCCGGCACAACCCTCGATACCTCGGTGCGAATCCAGCGCTATGTGATAAGTGAACTGGCAACCGACCTGCGAATCCCATTTCTCGCCAACAGATGGGCGGCAACCACCTTTGCCGTCCTTACCGCAGCAGCGCTGGCCTTTGCCACAGGCGCAGACGGCACAGGTGCAATGAAACTCTGGCCTCTGTTCGGAACCTCAAATCAGCTTCTGGCAGCTCTGGCCCTATTGGTGATAACGATTTATCTAAAACGCAAGGGCGGATTCAAGTTTATCGTAACCGCAGTGCCGTGTCTGATTATGCTGGTGATTACAAACTGGGCTATGGTCAAAAATGAAACGATTTTTCTCGCCGACAAAAATTGGCTTCTTGTTACAATCGGGGCCGGCATATTCGCACTGGCATTGTGGATGACGGTTGAAGCATTTATGGCTTTCTTCAGCGTTACTCATTCGACGGAGCCACCGCAGAAAGCAGCCGCTTCAATTTAAATCGGGCGATAACCGGCTGCTGATTTAGCATAATTTCGTCCTTGCGGACATACTCAGCAGGAAAATTGTAAATAAGCTCTTTTCTTAGAGGCTCTGTGGACCTGGCATCCTCATCGTCAATTTCCAATATCACCTGATAACGCATCTCCTCATAGGCCCGTTTTGCTTCGGGAGTCGCTCTGATTGTTATACCACCTATCACTTCGGGCAAGTTTTCTATCTCAACATCATATTTCCCCTGCAGGGTCAGACTTAAGGTAATACCGAGCGTTGCCGGTGTTATAGTGTCATCACTAAGCCGGTCCTCTTCCGGCGGTGCCGTGATGTCCACGGTTCCGGCGGCCTCCCTTGTTTCCCCTGGCGCGAGCTTGACATAAGGTTTCTTCGGAACAGCCTCCACTCTTGCCTGCTCAACTTCCCTGCGCGTCAACTGCACTTTTGCATCGCCGACCCAATCTTGGCGCACAAATATATCGACCTGTGGTGGCTCGATAATGGCACCCTTTATCAGGTTTTGGTCCTCGTCAAAACACTTTACAGCCAGGCGTCTTTTAACAAGCTCAACAACATTGACGGAGAGTGTATTGGGGTCGCAAGATTCGACAGTAAGGCCGAGATCTCTTATTTTGCCGCTTTTTTTCAGGAAAGCCAGCACGTCCAGGGAATATTCGCCGGGGTCAGTTAAACCTTGCTGCTCAGCAACCAGGAAGAACTCAAGGACCAGCGAGCCATCGTTTAGTTTTCGCCTCGCATTACCGATTCTGGATGCCGGACCTTTGAGCACAACGTTATCAACAGAAACCACTGGTTCCTCGTTGAAGCTAACCCAGAGACTCGGATCGGTGGATTTGGCAACGCTTATGGTAACACTGGGAATAATATGTTCTTCATCCAACGCCAGGTCCGCCCAGACCCATATCAAGACCGTCAGGAATATCACAAGCAATATTTTGCCGTAGTTGATTTTTCTTACCATTAGCGTCTCTCGTTACAGAAAAGCACAACTGTATAAGAACAGTGATTGGTAATTGGTGATTGGTAATTATTTAAGTATTTACCATTTAAGCCCACTTATGACTTATGCACACTTTTTTTAGGAAACCTCCGGAACCGCTCGACAATCGGTACGCTCTCGCCCATAGCGCTGCCCAGATGCGACCTGATATCAGATTCGCTTACCTGCCTGCTCAACTCTCCGTTCCGGGCAAGTGAAATGGTGCCGTTTTCTTCACTCACTACCAAACAGATAGCGTCCGAACCTACCGTTATGCCTAAAGCAGCCCGGTGACGGGAACCGAACTCAACGCCGTCAATACTGCCGGCCTCAGCTAAAGGCAACTGCACCCTGGCGGCAACTACTCTATCGCCTCGTATCATAACGGCCATATCGTGAAGGGTAGTGCCGGGATGAAAAATAGTCTTGAGCAGTTCAGCGGTAACCCTGGCGTCGATTCGAACGCCGGTTTCCATAAATTCACCCAACGCCACCCGCCCCTCAATAACAATAATAGCGCCGGTTCGGGCGGCGGAAAGTTCTGTTACAGCGGTAATTATCTCTTCCACGGTCCTTGACAACTGCTGCGATGAGCCTGCCCAGAAGCGGGGCTGGCCTATTCGTATAAGTGCTCTTCGAATCTCCGGCTGAAACGCCACAACAGCAATAATCAAAACAGCAATCAAAAAGCCCTTGTAAAGGTATTCAAGCCGCTCGAACTCAAGCTGTTTGACCACCAAAGTCAAGATGAACACACCGGCAAAAAGAATGAAGATGACACCCCGGAACAACCTTTCTCCACGAGTGCCTTCAAGGAAGTCCACGGCCCAGTAGACAACAAGGCCGATAAGAAACAACTCAATGGCAACAACCCACCAATCATAGTCCCCCACCCTGTCGAAATAGTCGATGAGCGTTTCCACGAATCAAATCCCTTTGAAGAAAGCGCAAAACGTAAAGCGTAAAAGTTTAAGTTATGGCTTTTAGCTTTTAGCTTCTGCGTCTCAGGGTATCCTTTTATCGGTTAACTTGCTCGGCTTATCAAGCAGCAACGCCTTGTCTATGTCTTCGGCCAGCTCCTGCCGGTTAATACGAGCAGTGCGCAGATGCCTTCTCCTGACCTC
>JAUWBI010000097.1 GCA_030601745.1 Phycisphaerae bacterium | reverse complement strand
CAATTCCTTCGGTCACCCTGTGCCGATTGTCGCTGGTAAACTCCAACGAACCGGCAGCCGAGCCCGTGGTCGTGTGGTTCACAAGAGCTTCACCGATAGTACCGATACCCTGGTACTGGATATTTCTTCGGCTTATGATGTGCCGGAGCTCAAAAAGCTCGAACGTAAATTTGTCTATTCCCGTCTCGGTTCCGGTTCTTTAAGCGTAACCGACGAGGTTACTTTCTCCCGGCCTTGTGATTTTGCTACGGCCCTCATAACGTTTAGTCAATGGAAACAACTCTCTCCTTCCTCGGCCCGCTCCTCGGAGGGGCTGGCCTCGCTAATGTTCTACGATTCGGGAGAAGCTCTACGCGTGGACATAAAGGTCACCGGTGCTGATTTTGAAATCCGGCCCGAAACCATCCAGGAAAACCTCAGCGGCCACAAAAAACCGACGCGATTGGGAATCAATCTCAAGGGCCCCGTAACCCACGCTCTTGTTTCGCTTACAATCACCCCGACGGATGTTTAGTACTATGCAGTGGAATATGGTCCGGCATTGTGTCGCCGGATTTGCTGTTTATGAAAGCCTGACCAACGCCTTGTATCATCCGAGCCGATTTGAATCGGGGAAGGGGATAAACCGATGAAGCAAAAGGCATTCAGTGATACGATTTACACGACGCGATTTCCTGGCCCTCGCAGCCATGGGCCCCTCAGCGGCGCTCTGGCCGCACCGTGCGTACAGCAAGACAAAAGCAAAGAAGCTTAACCTCATCCTCATCATGGCAGACGATTGTTCGGCAGGCGAAATCGGATGCTACGGAAATAAAGCGCACAGAACGCCAAACCTCAACGCCCTCGCTCGAAGTGGGGTCATGTTTGAGACGTGCTGGTGTACTCCAATCTGCAGTCCCACGCGCGCCGAGATTATGACGGGCCGGTATGGTTTCCGTACAAGGTGGTACCACAATAATATGAAGGTACCTGAGCCGCTCACCAAGCGCAGCAAAATCTTCGCACAAATCCTCAAACAAGCCGGCTACGCCACAGCAATTGCCGGCAAGTGGCAGCTGCCCGGCACACAAAAAGAATACGGATTCGACGAAACCTGCATCTGGGCCTATGAACACTATCTTCCAAAGAGTGTTGTCCACAAGGGAGCATACGAGCAGCCCGGCAAACCTTCCCGGTACTGGCATCCCTGCATACTCAGGAATGGGCGGTATTTGCCGACCAACCCTGATGATTACGGACCCGACATCTATACGGATTTTTTGATTGATTTCATTAAGCGCCACAGGGACGGACCTTTTCTGCTGTACTACCCGATGTGTCTGACACACGGCCCCCATTATCCAACGCCCGACTCTCTCATATCGAAAAGAGACAAGATGCGCAACAGCAAAGATAATTTCAAAGCCAACGTTGAATATATGGACAAAGTCGTCGGCCGCATCGTCAAAGCGCTGGACGACCTCGGCCTTCGGGAAGAAACCGTCCTGTTTTTTACCACGGACAACGGAACCGCCGGGATAGCAAAAAACCGCGCTAAGGAAATTGGTTGTCGAGTACCAATGATAGTTAACTGTCCGGGAGTCGTAAAGGCCATCGGCCCGTGTCGTGAGCTGGTTGATTTCTCGGATGTACTTCCGACGTTGGTGGACCTCGCGGGAGCAGAGTTGTCCGAACGGTATGTCATTGACGGGCATAGTTTCGCGCCACTTCTGCTCGGCAAACCTTATGAGGGGCGAAAATGGATTTTCAGCTATCTCGCCGACAAGCGTATGCTGCGCGATAAGCGTTGGCTCCTTGAGGGCGACGGCAGGTTTTATGATTGCGGCAGCAGCCGGGATGGGACTGGATACAGGGATGTTACTGATTCGAATGTCCCGGAAGTGATTGCCGCCCGGGAACGGTTCGCAGCAATCCTGACTGACAAGCCGGCGCCTGGACCGGATGACCCACTGATGCGGAGGTATCGAGCGAAGATGCCGGGAAAAAAGCAGCAGAAAAAGCGCAAGAACAAATGATGGCCGAACACTCACCGGATTCCGGTCATTATGCAATTTTTCCCACGGAGCACTTTGTGGGAAACTGTCCACACTCCACACCGGCATTAAGAGGCGTGCTTGCCACAAGGGCCGTTCAGGCCATCAGGGAATCAGCCCCGCACCTATTTGCAGCAGCCGCAACCGAGGGATTCTGCTCTCAACCAAAGCAAATAGGTGCGGGGTACCTTCACTTGGTGATTTTGAGGTGGAATTCTTGTTACCGGACCTCAAGTTGGCGCCTTTAATAGATAGAGTCCGGCACGACGTACTTGACGGATTGTTTCAGTATGAAAGGAGACTTATTATGTTGACGCTAAAATACCGAGGAAATGTTAAAATTGCTTTTGTAGCGCTGATTTTGGCCTTGATGCTGTTCGTTGAACCTGTTGTAGCAAAGCAGGCCCAAAAAAGAAGCAGTAAGTCAAGCGGGAGTAGTCAAAAAAGCCAGCCGGTTAAAAAGACCTCTGCTGCCCCCAAAGCCCAGCGGTCCTCAAGTGCCGGCAAAGCCCGCACGCAATCTACTGCCTCCTCGCGAGCCACCGCTTCTCGAACCGCAGTTCGCACCTCAAAGCCATCAAGCCGCAGTAGTTCAAGAAGAACCGTTAAAACCAGCGTCCGTCAACCCAGTAGAGTAACATCCAGCCGTACTACCGTGCGACCCGGAGTCACCTCCAGTGCTCGCAAATCCTCCTCAAGCCCTTTGTCAGTAAGGGTAAGTTCCAATGCAGGGAAACGGACAAGTAATCGTGTAAGCTCGAATAGAACTGTACGTGTTGCCAAATCCATCAGTGAGAAAAAGTCGCCTGTTACCACTACGCGAAAGGTTACTACCGGTAGCAAGCCGAAAGTCAGTATAAGCTCGAGCAAAACCGCGCGTATCGGCAGCTCGATAAGTACGAAAAAGCCATCCGTCACCACTACGCGAAAAGTTACTACCAGCAGTAAGCCGAGAATCAGCATAAGCTCAGGCAAAACCGCACGCATTGGTAGATCTATCGGTGAGAAAAAGCCGCCTGTTGGCACTCGGAAAAAGGTTACTCGCGTTGGTAAGCCGAGAATCGGCATAAGCTCCCGCAGCTCCTCTTTGTTCACGCGTCCGGCGACCGAAAGGAGCCAGCACATCAGGCCGGCACGCGAAAAGAGCCAGCACATCAGAACAGAGGGTGCAGAACGCCGCAGATACGCAGTTGTCGACCGCCTCGGAGACCGGCGCAGAAGAAGGCCTTCGGGCGTGGTATACCATGACCGTCCCGATGAAGTAAGACACGTTAATCGCAATGAGCATGTATATGTTGACCGCCATGACCGGCTGCGCCACAGAATAGTCTGGCCCAGGTATCGTTTTCTTGTGCACTATGGCTGGGGGCCGTGGTGGACGTTTCGGTATGTTTATCCTTACTATCACCGCAAATATGTCTTCGTTAGTCTGGGCGGCTACTGGCCGATAGGGTACAGGTACACCCGCTATTACTGGTATGGCTGCCACCCTTACAATTGGTACGGCTACTATCCTCTCGCTCGTGAAGTGCAGAGCGATACGTACAACTACTACACCTACAACTACTACAACGGTAGTGCCGCCCTTGGGCCCTACCAGGCAGCAGATAGTATCGTTGACCACACTACCTTCGCAGACGTTCGCGAAAAGCTTGCCCAGCAGGCCGCCGAAGAACCTGCCCCGGAAACCCTCGCCGACACCTACTTCGAAGGTGCTGTCAAGGCTTTCGAAACCGGCGATTATGGCTCAGCCGCCGACATGTTCGCCAAAGCAATCGACCTTGTACCCGATGATATGGTACTTCCCTTTGCCTACTCCCAGGCCCTTTTCGCCAATGGGAAATATCCGGAAGCAGCCGAGGTCCTTCGGGCAGCTCTGGCGAAGGTTTTGCCCGAAAAGGAAGGCGTTTTTTATCCTCGCGGTCTGTACCCCGATGACGACGTCCTTCTTGAGCAAATTGACCGCCTCGCCGAAAGGGCCGACCTCTACAGCTTTGACGCTGACCTGCAGCTTCTGCTGGGCTATCATTTGCTCGGCATCGGCAGAATCGAAGAGGCCGTCAAGCCGCTGCAGCAGGCAGGCCAGGATTTGCAAAATTCGGCCTCTGCGGCAGTATTGCTTGACCTCCTGGAAAAAATCAGAACCCAGAAAGCTGAAGATAATGGACAGTAAGTATTACCATATTGCTGATGATATTATGAATGATTGCGGACTAAATGACGAAGATTTGCCCCGAATTTTTTGAGCAGGATAGAAAATGAAGCGATACTTAACTCTTATTGTTTTGCTCTGTGTTGTTGGCCCGGCGACACAACGCCGGACTGATGGGGCCCATTTTAGTTATTATGCGGGTGGATTTCGTGCCTTCTGCGAAGTAGATACAGAAGACTCTGCCGCCATTGACGGCCCTTACAGCGACACCAATGACAGCACGTCCTTTGCCGGCGTTGAAGAATATGCAGAGGTCACGGAGGCATACAGTTATGCGTACAGTGATATGTGGAGCTACGCCGAAGGGGATTCTATTTGCATACAAACGCAATCTGTTGCTGATGCAGTTGCAGACAATGCTTCGGCTTACACATCCGGTTGGGGATATGGCCGCACCGAAGACTCTCAAACTTACGGTATATACTACCAAATTATGCCGGATGAAGGCGAAGAGCTGGGCGACAATGTGATTGTTTATTATAGTGACACAATAAGCGTTTCATCAAGCGGAGCTACTTTTGCATACGTCGGTGGGCCGGGAGATATGAGCCATATGGTAATCACACGGGGTCAATTGCCGCCCGTGCTGACAGAGCCGAATAGTGAGTATGAAGTATTGATGTGGCCCAACTTGGAATTATCCGATGAGGGCGGCTATTGGTTCAGCGGAGTACATACGTTCGCCGCGCAGATCGGCGATGTTATAGGTATTTTTGCCGAAAATTACACAGACATTACCGGTTGGGGCCCATTAGACGGCGTAGTAGAAAACGACCTCTGGATCGTTTTGACTGTAAAACCTGTATTGGTAGGCGATTTGGATAGTGACGGCGATGTGGACCTCGGTGATTTCGCCAAACTCGCCGAAAATTGGCTTGCAGGCACGGCAGACCATCCGGAAGCAGGCGCATTGCAAGCAGAGAGCAGCGGAGCAGCTACATCGCCTATACTAAAAAGATATGGCGGAACAAAAGTCCCGGTGCGAGTCCAGCCCCTCCGAGGGGCGGGGCGAGTCTACGAATCAAACCAGTCTGATGAAATCAATGGCCCCAAAACCTTAAACCGCCAACCGTCTTATATTCCTGGTGCTCGGCCTGCTCGGCGTGAGCGCTAAAATAATGGATAGGATAATGAATTTAAGAAACACATTCTCTTAGGTTTGACGGAGGTGCAAAATGGCTAAAGATTTAGTAACAATTCTGATGATAGTTGCCGTGAGCCTGGGTTCGGCATTCGTTGCCGGCTGTGAGAGCGGTGCACAAACCGGTTCTGTTATCGGCGCCCTGGCTGGTGCCGGCATTGGTCAGCTGGCAGGCGGCGATACGGAAGCAACCTTAATTGGAGCAGCAATAGGCGGCGGCGTCGGCTATATGCTGGGCAATGAAGGCGACAAGAAAAATGCTCAGGCCGATAGGGATTACCTGCGTCAGGAAATGAACACTGTTCTGGTGAAAGTTACTAACAGCAACGGTTCTATTGTACAGGTACCGCTGAGAAGGCAGGGCGTTGGTTATGTGGGCACAGCAGGAGAATATTACAGCACTTTGCCAACCGAAGACCAGTTACGGCCGGTGTATGGGTTTTAGCAGCCGGGCGACGCTTCTGCAAGAACAACCCTCAGGATTGCGTGCGAGTGACCGCCTGGTATCTTCCCTTTGACACGCCGGCACAAATCAGCTACAATGCTTTCAGTGGACAACCAAACAACACATTTTAGGAAGTAATTAGCAGGATTTAATCATGAAAAAGAAGGGAAAAATTATAGGCCTTTTAACTCTTATCGTAACTATTTGTGCGCTGGTCCTCCTCGCATCCAGGATTGGTGCCAACAATGAAACCTTGGGCGATACCGGCTGGACACTCGACCAGTTCATCAAGTGGGCTGAGAAGGTCCAGCCCGTTGTCGGTCACAGAAGGTGGAGATACCACCCGGGAGGTTACGTAACTATACCTGCCGAAGATGAGCCACCAGTAGAGATACCCGAACCCGAACCCGAGGCGCTGCTGCACCAACATGTCGAACAGTTTCTTTATGACAGGCCCATATGGAGTTTGCGGCCGCTCCAGCCGTCACAAATCAGTGGAGGGCAAGTCTGGAAGGATCCGTGGAAAGAACTGATGGACCCCAACGCCGGTTTTAATTGTGGGATACTAATTGACGTAAACCACGTTCTAGAAATACTTGACTTCGGCGTGTCCACATATACGTATGAATGGGACTTCGAACTTCCTGCACCTTATGAAAAACTTCCCGCACCTGTCAGGAAAGTCATCGACTCTGTAAATCAACAGGACGTGGGTAAGTTCACAGGGGAAATACTTCCCTATTTCGCAAGGCCGGTCGCAATCTGTAACTCGAAAAACGGTAAGCTCCTAAGTTCTGAAAATGTCGAAGTCAGGCTCAAGAGCTTGTCGGCCGACAAGCTCCGGTTTACCGTTGAGACAGAACCGTTCATGCTTTCTGACCGCCCGGAGATTAGAGGCAGGATTCGTAACGTGACGTTCTTGTATATTGACCCGTACCAGATACATGAAAGCAAAGTGAGCATATACAAACCGCAAAAGAAAAAAAAGAGAAATAGCAATGCAAAAGAAAAAAGAACCAAAATTCAAATGGGGGCTGTGTGTCATTGTCTGTCTGGTCACCCTGTTCTACAAGGGATGTGGGGACACCCAGTCAAATGAAATAGTAGATGTGGGTGATTACACTCTACAGATGCTGCGCCCTGTGCCCGAAGCTCCGTCTTGGACCCTGGATGTCTGGCAGCACGAGCCTCAGCCAAGTGATGATGAAATATACGGCGCTGCCTTTGGCTGGGACATCCAGCTCAAGGATATATTCGATAATGATAAAAGCTTGCCAGGTGTTCTGGTAGTTGTAAAGGTTACGTTCCATGGCGACCTGGGCGGACCAGGTCTGGACCTTTGGGAACAGGAAACACCGGCGGGCAACAAATATGGTTTTGTCAAGGTCTTCCCTGAAGCACGCTCCAAGATAACCGAAGACGATGAGGGCAATATGGTAGTAAAGGGGCTGACTAATGCCGATGGGAAGTTATCAATTTTTGTCGGATTAGGAGACCCCGATATCTTCGATGGTACAACCCGGCGCCCCGGCACGAGCTACACTCCGAAGCCAGATTACCTCTGGCCTGATGCTTTTATAACTACAATGGTAGAACTGGATATCTCGATACCAAAAAAGCCAGTTACACCGCTGCCTACTACGCATATCTGGGGACGCTTCTCAAGGGTCCCCCTTCAGCATTTCTGGCCGTGGGATAGCGTTCTCGGTGTAATAGATATCAGCCAGCAGGGTATCGGTTCTTATGGTAGCTCCAGCATACAAAGTACAACACAAAAGCTTACTCCTGATGCACTGGATCCCAACTGGCCCGGTTCCCTCTCGATGTATGATCGCAACCCCAGCCAAGCCAAAGACAGGTCGGCCAATTACCCCTTAGTCGGCACAAAAACGAGAACGATGACTTATGTCACTGCGTCCGGCGTAACACTGGATGCCCTTGACCTTACACAGCTAAGATGGGATTATGTAGAGCCCTGGGGTTGGGATTGGTATTACTTCCTGATTCAGGACGGAGAAAATTTACATGCTCTCTGGGTAGGTGATCCCAACGACCCCAATTGTATAACTGACATGCTTAGCGCTTCAGAGCCCTACGCCTTCTGGGCTGACATAACGTTGCCTGAGCCGTTCTATGGTGACACTGCAACCACCACCGTCATCTTGAGGGCACTGGACAACCTGAATGCTGTTCAATCAAAAATCCCCCTTGCCATGACCCTTGTGGAAAAATCCCCCGACAACATGACCTTGACCTTTCTAAGCGACTGGTTCGTGTTTAGCATAGACACTAATTTTCATGGCTACTATCAGGATCAATGGCAGAATCCGTACACCGTAATCTATGCGCCTGCCGGCACGCACCCCGACCTTGACTTCCCTGAAATCTTCGGTGACTTCAATGCCGATGACAAGGTGGACTTCTACGACTTCGCCCTCTACGCCGATCACTGGCAAGATTCCGTTGAGGACCCGAACACCAGCTACGATGCGATGTACGAAGACCCGAATACCTGGGACGGTGAAATAAGCACATTAGAACTCAAGACGTTTACAGAGCATTGGCTCTGGTAAGAAACCGGGATTCCCTATACTGGTTAGTTGCCTAAAGGACTGACGGGCGCGGCCGTCTGTTTGTGCGGATTATAAAGGATTTGAGCATTTTATTCCCTATGCCGCTTTTCAAAACTTAGCTATTGAAGGAACACCGATTTTGAGGTACAATTGTTGTTACCAACCCTCAAGATGGTGCCTTTAATAGATAGGGCGGAAGTTTCGGATACAGCTGTTTCAGTATAAGCGGGTTGGCATACTGAATACACGCAAAAGTAAAAGGCTCGCTGTGAACAGACGGCTGCGAAATGCTTTGAAAGGACTTATGGACCCGGACATCGAACGCCGTCGCCGGGTAATGGATTCTTTTGTGCGGGCCACCTTTGAGAGCTTCATCAGGTACTTGTACCGATACCTGGGTAATGAGGTGGAATGTGAGGACGTGCTCGAAGATGTCTATGCCGATATTTGGGAAAATGCAGGTTATTTACGTAATGTTACCGATGAGAAACAGCTTCTAAGGACTGTATACCTGTACTACATGCGGAAACGCTTGAGGCAGGTATACAGAAGGATAAACCGGCATCTGCATTTATCGCAACAAGACCTGAAGAATCTCATTGCCCCCGAATTAGGCGTCCTTGAGATGACGTCCCAATCGGAGCTTCGGCAGCTCCTCCGCCGGGTGTTAAATAGACTCAAGGCACGGGAGCGAAGAGCTATAGAACTTTGGATGGAAGGTATGTCTAACAGGGCAATCGCCAATGAGCTCAGGACTACGGTTGGAGCAGTAAAAATGCTTAAATTTCGAACAATGTTAAAGCTTAAGAAAATGCTGCGTGACTACTGTCACGAAGACTGAATTACTTATTATTCTTCAGGAGCGAGAGACAATGTCTGATATAAACCGAACAATTGAAGAATTGCTGGTTGACTACGCGGGGGCACTGCGTGATGGTTGTATACCGGTATTTCTGAAATCACTTACATCTGAGGAAGGGCGGAGAATAGCTGCTTCCCGGGGATTTTGGGATGCCACAGAGGCCGTGCGAATTCTTAATAGTGCCGGGTTCGCAGACAAGGCGGTGGCCCCGAATGTGGGGCTGTTCATATCCCGGGTTGATGCCAAGATCGTATCTCGATTGAAAAAAGCCAGGGCATCGTCACGGAGGAAACGAACCACTCGTTCAAGGCCCGTAACTTACCGAAAAGACTGAGAGGGACCCCGCTTGCCCCCCTGCTTCTTGCGAAGCAAACCGGGGGGCTTTGCGGGAACACAAATCGATATGATTTTGGACTGCTACCAATGTTCATCCTGCTATTTTGAGGACAAGGAAGCATCCTCGAGGATAGATTCTGCGACAATCTCGCCGCCGCAGCCCAAGATGGCCTTCAGGAATGTATTAGTAGTATTCGTCTGTATCGAGATGTACGATGGCAAAGAGGAGTTGCAAGAAGCTGCAGAGGAGTTTGCATCGCTGTCGGGCCTCATAGGGAAAAGGCCGATTGTACTGTGTCCGAATGTTCATTTGTCAATTGACAGGGCACCTGAGAAGCAAGCCGCCTGGTTGGTTGCCGAGTTGGAAAAGATGCTTATTGCTGCGGGCTACGACGTGCACTGCCTGTCTTTTGGTTATCATAAGCAATATGGTATGGAATGTAACGGCAATGTCGGCAGCGTCGTTGGCAGGAGGTTCTACGGCTCCGAAGAGAAGCAGTTTCTAAGACTCTTGACTCGACTTGGCGTTTGTCCTCCAGAGTCTTTGCCGAAGGACATGCCGTCCTGGGCGACGACTCTGACTGAGCGCCGGCTGAAGGTATTAGGCAGCCGAAGAGAAGCCTACAATGTTGGCAGGAGGATGCTCCAGGACCAGCTTGATGCAACAGGCCACGGCGAGCTCTGGACGTGTATGTTGTTTGAAGGGGAAAGGCAGCCGATGGATGATTATCTCAGCGCCTTGTATCAAATCATAGAAGATTACCACGATGTAAGAGTGCACCGTGCGATGAATCTCAGCGTGCCGGGCTTTTCAAATGCCGCACGTTTCCTTTTTCGCAAGTATCCTGAGGCAATCGAATCGGGCAGACTTCGGATTTACAACAGTCAGGTCTCTGACATAGAGTTCCTGTTATCAAGAACCGCAGTTCTTCTCGCCTTCCCACATATACCCAGAAAAGCTGGCTCGCACGCAGGTGAAATATCGTTCGGAATTTACTGCAAGGATGAAGATTTTGCGAAAAATTTGATTCAGTGGTACCGAACTTTTCTTGTCGATGCGCGATTTGGATGGATCCGTACGGAGTCTGAACTAAACGCAACTATCAACGAACTGGAAGAGGAAATGTTCCAGGACAGGCGTGAATAGACTTCGAGAGTCCCTGCCCGAACCGGCTCTGGTATCAAGAATATAGAATACCAAACATAGCCGAAATTATGCACACGGTCTTAACTATTTTTGTTGTTGCAGCCTACGCGGTGGTGCTCACGTTTGTTGCTGTGCGGGCACGGGCCGCTCGTGAGTTTGCAGAGTTTTCACTCGCCAAACGCGCACTTCCGCTGGCATTGGTATTCGGCAGCCTTGCTGCTACCTACGTCGGACCGGGGTTTTCAATCGGCTTTGTTGGAAGGGGCTTCAAAAGCGGCTTTCTTTTTTTGGGCATAGGATTGGCGTATGCGGTCCAGAACATTTTGGTCGGGCTGCTCGTTGCTCCTCGGCTGAGAGCCTTGAAGAACTGCCACACATTGGGCGATGCTATAGGTCAGAAGTATGACCGGAAGTGCCAAATTGTTGCCGGGATTATTTCCGTTGGTTTATGTGCGGGCTTTGCTGCAGTTATGGCAAAGGCCGGTGGTGATGTGTTGCACGATATATTTAAACTCCCGCACTGGTCGTCTGTCATTATAGTTGTCGGGGTGACGGCATTATACACGACGTTCGGAGGATTGCGGGCGAGCGTGATAACCGACGCCTTTCAATTTACCGCGTTCGCCATATTACTGCCTGTTATGCTGTTATTGGTACTTCTGTTCCATCTCGATGGGGGCGCGGCGACTTTTGCCGGCGAGGCGTCGGCTGCTACCGCTGGGGGGCTCCGTTCCACCCCGCCCATTGAGATAATTGGCCTGGTGGCCGCCTTTTTGCTTGGGGAAACGCTTATACCACCCTACGCAAATCGGGCGTTGGCATCCAGAACAACACGCATATCACGAAACGGTTTTGTATTAGCGGGCGTCTTTAGCGTGGCTTGGTTTATGGTTATGATAGCCCTTGGAATTTCGGCCCGAACTATCATTCCGGAAGGCACCGGTGAAGACCACGTTCTGTTAAAACTGGTTGAATCAATTATGCCTGCCGAGGGTTATATGCTTTTGTTAGTAGTATTAGTGTCAATAGTTATGTCCAGTCTTGATTCACTCCTGAACGCCGGCGCTGTGGCATTTGCCGAGGATACTGTTAAGCCATTTGTAAAATTAACAGACAGAACCGCTCTGAATATTGGTCGCTGCGCGACTCTTGTTATTGCGGCAATTGCAGCAGCGGGCGCACTTGTGGTTCCAAGTATCATCGACGGCCTGCTTATCTGCTATACAATTTGGGCCCCGGCCATTCTTCCCGCCCTGATAATTGGTTTATGGGTGAAGCGGCCGAGACCACTCGCTGGAATCTTATCAATGGCTGTTGGAACGCTTGTCGCCATAATGTTTCAGTTTATCTTCCCTTCTGCAATTGAGGCCCCTGCCATTATTCCAGCTCTTGGGGCGGCACTCTTGGCGTACCTCTTGGGACACTGGCTCGCCCCGCCCCTCGGAGGGGCTGGGCTCGAAAAAATTAAATCTGGAGCGTGAAAAATGGGAGTAGTTATCCTGGTTCTTGTGGTAATTGGGGTCTTATTCGTTATTGCCAGTGGCGTTTGGGTTGCGATTGCGCTGGTAAGAGCTATTTCCACGCATCCGGCTGAGCCAGGCAAACAAACAGATTAATCGCCGAGAACGCCGAGAAAAGGGAATCCATTAATATTTAGCCCCCACCCCGCGCGGTGGGGGTAACACTATCATTCCCGCGAAAGCAGGAATCTATCAAAAACGACATTGCGAAGCAATCTCCTCAACTAAGAACTCAAAACTAAGCACTAAAAACTAAATTGCTTGACAGCAATTTCACTTTACGCTATTTTATCTAACCAAATAAGGAAACACCAAGGGGCGCAATACTGCTTTGAATCGTCCGTTTGTCATCCTGAGCGAAGCGCAGCGGAGTCGAAGGATCTATTAATTAAAACGCCGGCCTTCTCGGCCTCATCCGGCTATACACCAAATACTATATACTAACGACTAATTTCCCCCGCCTGTGCAGGCACAGGCTTGCGGCGGAGGATTTCAACCCGGGCAAAATAAGTCCCTGAGGAAGCCCTGGATTAGGATTCAGGGAAAAACGCTTGTTTTTGGGGCAAAAAAGGGCGTAATTTTGTGGATTTTTCTTAGAACTCTTGAACATTATTCAGTTTTTTCTTGACGGGGGGTGGTTAATCTGGTATAAGAATCGTTAGCGAAGCAGCGTGTAAACTTGATTTACTTGCGCGGGGTATCTTTACACGTTTTTCGGCAAATCGACTGAAAAATTGTTGAGTGAGGGCCATAACTGCAGTGGGAGCATTCCGCAAAGATACCAGTGGCAGATATCCGGTAAAACCACCGGAGTGGGTGCTTCGGAGTTAAGGGTTTCATATTTCAATTAACTTTAATTAACAGTTCAGACCGGGCTTGTGAAAGGAGGCGGATAAAGTCAAGTCCTGAATTAGGTTTCTTAAGGCAGGCACAGGGTTTGGTGAAGGTCTTTGCTGCTTGTTTTGGGACGTTGTTTTCAGACAGGCAAAATTAGTCGTGAAGGTTGGATTCCTATTTTTGATATTGTTTTGCGCTTTCCTTTGGTTTCGCGGCTTTTTATGGATGCCTGTCGGAAACAATCCGGCAAACTGCCGGACTTTGGCTTGGAGCCAAAGCAGAGAAAGTAAGTAATAGTTCTTATTCTATTTTGAAGGAGGTATTTATTATGTGTAAAAGATTGGTTTTTTTAGCTTCTTTTATTTTGGTGCTGGGCGTGGTTCTAACGAGTGTAGCCCACGCTCAGGAAGCGCTTCTTCTGCGCTATCCATTCGATGAAGGCCAAGGATTTGATGTGCTGGATGCTAGCGGTAATGAAAACCACGCGATGATGCGTAATATGGCAGAATCATCCTGGGTAGAAGGCAAGGAGCCCAGGTTCGGAACATGCCTGGCCTTGGACGGGACAAATGATTATATAACATCAGACGGTACGTTTAGCCAGACATTAACAGAGGATTTCACTTTGTCTATGTGGTTTACGGCCACGCCGGATCACAGGGCCCGCTTGTTTCAATTAAGGAGTGGGGACTCTCAGATGATTAATGTTCGCATCAATGATAACATCATCGGCATCGATGACCACGGTGGGGTGGTGGACGAAGCCTGGGGCAATGTAACAGTCGCCGATCAACAGTGGCACCATTTTGCGATTGTGCGTAGTGGTCTGTCTCTGATCGCATACCTTGACGGTGAGCAACATTTGGAGGCCTCTTTGCAGGAAGTCGTGGCTATGGACAATGTCTCAATCGCCGTGCGAGACAGAGACGGCACCCAGGATGACCATTTACTCGGCAAGGTGGATGAGTTCAGTATATATGCGGAAGCGCTGGATATTGGGGACATTCGTTTTATTAAGGAAAACCTCGTTTTTGCTCCTGAAAAGGCCCGTACCCCCACCCCGGCTGATGGTGTTGCGATTGATGGGACTGTGACTGATCCGGGGCCCAACATATCCACGATGCTTGAGTTCACGCCGGGGTATAATGCGGTCTCGCACGAAGCGTTCTTCAGCGACGTTGAGGCCGATGTGATCGCTCG
>JAUWBI010000035.1 GCA_030601745.1 Phycisphaerae bacterium | reverse complement strand
GGCAGAGGGGAGGGTCTGCGCATACATTTATCGGCTTACGCTGAATTACGATTTAACCCAGGACCTTTTGCAGGAAACGCTGTTGGAGATGGTCAAATCTCTTAAAGAGTTAAAACATGCCGAGGCATTCTGGTCCTGGCTATACCGGACCGCGATGGGCAAGGTTCAGCACTATTTGAGGGACCAGCAGCACAAAAGGAAGATAGTACAAATGTCAACGGTTGAGAAAGAACAGTTATCGAAGCGTGCCTGGGGAGACTATGGTGATGGCCTGAACAGTATGATCCGCAAGGAGTTGTCAGAGGCAATAGTTGAAGCAATGGGGAAACTGAAGCTCAGGCACCGAAACGTCCTGGTTTTGCGGTGTTTTGAACAAAAGTCCTACTCTGAGATTGGCACCATTATGGATTGCAGTGAGATGGCGGCGCAGGTATTGTTCTTCCGGGCGAAGCTTTCGCTTAAACGGCAGCTATCTCGACACGGCTTCGGCAAGGGGTTGTTGCTGATAGCACTGGGGTTATTTGCCCGAATGACCGCCCCGTCGGAGGCCTCATCTGCAACGAGCACCGTAACTGTCGCCTCCACAGAAGTCGGCCTCCTCGCCGCAGTTATTGGCACCGCAGGCACCAAGTTGGGCATTGCCGCTGTTACTGTAATCACCGCAGTAGCCATCATCACGGGTAGTATTGCCGCGCTGAACGATAACAACATTAGCAGCTTCAGCAAGGGCGGATTCGAATATCCATATCATCTGCTCGATGCTTACGACCCTGATGGTGATGGCTGGAAAGGTATAGAAGCTAACGAGACTGTCTCAGTTCCGGTAGTTCCTGACCGGTGGCTTGTTGGGCCTCCCCCGTCGGCCCAATCATCGGTTATTTTGCCCGTAGACCATTGGGTTGAATTGAAGTTTCGAGGTGAGATCGTAGATGGCCCTGGTTATGACATATTCCTTATCGAATGGGGTGCAAACGGTGAACAAGCTAGTGTGTTCATTACGGATGGTGCTGATAACGAGTATCTGCTTGGTAAGGCGATGGTTAGAACATCCGGCCAGCAGGTTCCCACGGAGATTGGTTTTGACATCTCCGGTATTTCACTGCCATTTGTACCGTGCGCGGTACGCATTGTTGGAATAGAGGGTGGAGGAGGAACACCTGGGTTCGACCTACATAGTGTGCGTGCGCGGACCGACATTAACCGGGAGGATTTTTAAAAAATTTATTTTAGAAGCGATAAGGGAAATTTATCGTTGTGCGCAAACAAAGAGCATTTACGTTAGTGGAACTCTTAGTAGTGATAGCTATCATTGCATTATTGATGGCGATATTGCTGCCAACACTGAGCAAAGTAAGGAGACAGGTAAAAGCAGTTGTCTGCCAGTCGAATCTGAAACAATGGGGTTCTATCTTCCTGATGTATGCGGATGATAACAATGGCTATATGGTTACCAGTAGCATCGAATGGCAGGATGCGCTGCGGCAGTATTACGCCGAAACTAATGACCTGCTTTACTGCCCGATGGCCACGAAGCTTATAACTGAGGGAGGCCGACATCCATTCGCAGCTTTCGATACCGCTGCCTTTAGCTTTGAGCCAGGTGGTTATTGTGGCAGCTATGGCATAAATAGCTGGGTTTGCAATCCACCGCCCGAAGAAAAGATAAATCCTTATGGACTTCCGACCTCAAATAACTGGAGAACTGTCAACCCGAGAGGTGCAAGTTATGTACCACTGCTTTTGGATAGCATGTGGATTGATGCCTACCCAGACAACACTAATGAACCTCCCCCATTTGATGGCGATCACGGTGGGAGTATTTCATGGGGGAGTAAGCAAATTGGGATGTTCTGCATTAACCGACACGATGACAACATAAATGGCATTTTTTTAGATTTCTCTGCCAGAAAGATAGGACTGAAGGAATTGTGGAAGTTGAAGTGGCATCGCAGGTCCGACATAAACGCTCCCACACCGGTATGGCCGGATTGGATGAAAAAATTTAAAGACTACTAAAAATTGGCCGTTGCAGAAAAGGCCGGTCTTGAGGGACCGGCCTTCTGTTCTGTTGGTTTTGCTTCTTTCACCATTTTAATCCCAATTTGTTAAAGAACAGTCTTTTTGGTGCCAAAAATGCGGATTGGGGAACACAAAGGGAAAAGTCTCTAACGGGGACAGTATTTTTTGTCGATAAAATTGAGATTGAAGAAAAAACGTTAGCCCGATAAACGAACATCAGCTTAATTTGAGACATATAAAGAATAGCCGTTCCCAGTCCTAAAAAGCGGGATTTGGGCCGGCCTAAATGGTGTTTGACAAATGGGCTGAGTATGGTATAATATAACTCGTTGCTCGTATCGCGTTGGCGCTTATGCGGGAATGAGAAAGATAAGTTTTAATTCTGTCGGGGTAGAAGATGTTTGAGCGTTTTACAGACCGTGCACGCAAGGTTATGGCGCTGGCCAACCAGGAGGCGCAGCGATTCAACCACGAATACATAGGAACGGAACACGTTCTTTTAGGGCTGGTTAAAGAAGGCAGCGGAGTTGGCGCTACGGTCCTAAAGAACCTGGAGGTGGATATAAAGAAGCTGCGTCTGGAGGTGGAAAAACTGGTCAAGAGCGGGCCTGATATGGTTACGATGGGCAAACTGCCTCAGACTCCGCGAGCCAAGAAGGTCATCGAGTACGCGATTGAAGAGGCCCGGTCACTTAACCATAACTACGTGGGGACGGAACATATCCTGCTGGGTCTGCTGCGAGAGAGCGAAGGGATAGCGTCCCAGGTTCTTATGAATCTGGGTCTGAAGCTCGAGGATGTGCGTCAGGAGGTGCTGAATCTGTTAGGAGCTGGGGTGGACGACGGCCCTGCCGGCCTTGGAATGAAGATGGGACCGGCAATGGCGCGAAAGCCAAAGAGCAAGACGCCGGCACTTGACAGCTTCGGCAGAGACCTTACCGAATTAGCGGCCAGCGGCGAACTTGACCCGGTAATCGGCAGAAAGAATGAGATTGAGCGATTGATACAGATACTCTGCAGGCGCACGAAAAACAATCCGGTCCTGTTGGGCGAAGCAGGGGTCGGCAAGACCGCTATCGTCGAGGGTCTCAGCCAGCAGATAATCAACAAGCAAGTGCCGGAACTGCTCAAGGACAACCGAATTGTGGTGCTTGACCTGGCGATGATGGTAGCCGGGACAAAATATCGCGGGCAGTTTGAAGAGCGAATAAAGGCGGTCATTAACGAGGTTAGAAGAGCAAAGAACGTCGTTTTATTCATTGATGAGCTTCATACACTGGTCGGAGCCGGCGGAGCCGAGGGCGCTATCGATGCCTCAAATGTACTAAAGCCCGCCCTTGCCAGAGGAGAGGTGCAATGTATTGGGGCCACCACGATGGACGAGTATAGAAAGCACATCGAGAAAGACGGGGCACTTGAGCGGCGTTTCCAGACGATAATTGTTGACCCGCCTACAAAGGAAGAAACATTAGATATACTTAGAGGGCTTCAGGACCGCTACGAGGCACACCACAAGGTCCGGTTTACCGACGAGGCACTTTTCCAGGCGGTAGAGCTGTCGACCAGATACATCACCGGCAGGTGCCTGCCCGACAAGGCAATAGATGTGGTCGATGAATCCGGTGCGAGAATCCGGCTTAAGAATATGACCCCCCCGCCGGATTTAGCCAGGATAGAAGAAAAGATTGAAAAACTGCAAAAGGAAAAAGATGAGGCGGTTAGAAACGCTGACTACGAGCAGGCGGCGGCATTGAGAGACGAGGCCCAACAGCTTCTGGACGAGAAGACGCAACTGCAGAAAAAATGGTACGAGGAGAATAAAGAGAAAACCGGCGTAGTGGACACCGAGACTATTGCAGAGGTCGTCAGCAAGATGACGGGTGTTCCGCTGACGAGACTGGAGAAGAAGGAAACACAACGGCTGCTCGAACTCGAAACCGAGCTGCATAAGCAGGTTGTTTCGCAGGATGAGGCGATCAGTGCTGTGGCGAAAGCCGTGAGGCGGAGCAGAAGCGGGCTGAAGGACCCGAATCGTCCGATGGGATGCTTTATATTCCTGGGGCCCAGCGGTGTGGGAAAGACGCTGCTGGCACGAGCCCTTGCGGAGTTTATGTTCAGCGATAAGAATTCCCTTATCCAGCTGGATATGAGCGAGTTTATGGAGAAGCACAATGTGAGCCGATTGGTAGGGGCTCCTCCCGGGTATGTGGGCTACGAAGAAGGCGGACAACTGACCGAAAGGATTAGACGGCGGCCATACGCCGTGCTGCTTCTGGATGAAATAGAAAAGGCACATCCGGACGTTTACAATATATTGCTGCAGATTATGGACGAGGGCAGGCTGACCGACAGCTTCGGACGAAGCATCGACTTCAAAAACGTCGTCCTTATTATGACCAGTAACATCGGCGCCGATTTGATTAAGAGCCAGTCCGGCTTTGGTTTCAGCAAGAAGGGGCCTGAAGCGAACTATGAGAAAATGAAAGAGATTCTTCAAAAAGAGGTGGAGCGTCAGTTCAGGCCTGAGTTTTTAAATCGAGTTGATGACACAATAGTCTTCAGGGCATTAACGAGAAAAGATTTGCAAACTATTGTTGACTACGAGCTTGCGAAGGTGTTCAAGCGGCTGACGGAGCACGGCTTGAAACTGGAACTGACCGGCCAGGCCAAGGAATTTCTCATCGACAAAGGTTACAATCCTGAATTCGGGGCCAGGCCTTTGCGAAGAGCAATCGAGCACTATATAGAAGACCCGCTTTCGGAAGCTGTGCTGGGCGGCAAATTCAAAAACAAAAACTTTATAAAGATCGATGTGCAGGACGAAGAGCACCTGAAACTTGAAGGCCTTAAGGTAAAGTCTGCCCCTGCCGACGACAAGCAGGACAAGGAAAGCGAACCCGCCGTCGCAAAATCAGAGTAGTAAGGGCACATCTCGCTTCATGCACGCTACTGCTGCAGCATTTCGATTTCCGAGCGAAAACGTCCGTGTTTTCGCAGACGTCGGGAACCTTCGCCTCCTGCTGCGGTTTCCGAGCGAAAACGTCCCTATTTTCGCAGACGTCGGGAACCTTCGCCTCCTGCTTCGGTTTCTTCAGGACTTTGCTGCCGGGCCAACAGTGCCTCGAATTCCTGCTTGCCCATCCACTCTACGCGCCCCTTATCACTTAGCACTGCGCCAAGCCTCAGCACGATATAACCTTTGCCGACGAGTAATGAATGGTAATTTGCTTCGGCGTAAGCTAAAATCTCATCCGGGGTTGATTCAAAAGTGATCCACCTGGCCCTATACTGCAAGTTGCCGAGCCGAACGTTCCCCGGCAGAGTTTCCCTCTGCGCGTCGACCCAGGATTTGGGGGGCACTGAGCCGTGCCCCTCTCGGTACTGCTTGACCCTTTGGCGGAGCTCCTCCATTGCCCGCATTGCCTCTGAACGGTTGACCCAATCCTTGAAATTAATCATTGCTACGACCGCAATAGCCGTGATAACTATTACGGTCGCAAAATCTATTAATATGGCTCTTTGTCGTCTGTTCACAATTCAGGTTATCAGGTTATCAGGGTATCAGGCAGTGGGCACCAGGTTACCAGGATATCAGGGCAAACTCACCTGATATCCTGATGTTCTGATATCCTGCATCCTGATATCCTGATATTCTGGTCCCCTTTCTTTTTTCGCTTTACTTTTGCTTTTCCGTTTTAAACCCCGCCGTTATTCCGGGGTCACGACCGAGACCCGGGCCCGGACGCCCCGGAACGGCGGGGTGAACGAGCAACCTACCTTCTGCGAACAGTCTTATTGCCTGCGGATATGCGATACATTCCTGCTCAAAAACTCTGGCAGCAAGGGTTTCCGGGCTGTCTCCCTCTTTGACATCGCAGGTGCGCTGGACAATTATTGGTCCTTTATCATATTCGTTTGTACAAAAATGCACAGTGCAGCCGCTTACTTTGCAGCCGGCTGCAAGAACGGCCTCGTGGACGTGATGTCCCCACATACCCTCTCCGCCGAAGCTCGGCAGCAGGGCGGGGTGTATGTTCATCACGCGGTACTCGCCCCGCCCGTCGGACGGGCGGGGTAAATATCGAGCGGGTATCTTCCAGAGGCACAGCCAGCCGCCCTGGATGACGAGGTCAACGTTTGCAGCGACAAGCTCTTCTTCGATGCGTTTGCTGAATTCATCGATGTCGGGGAAGTCTTTTTTGCGAATGATTTTCACGTCGAGTCCGGCGGTTTTCGCTTTTTCGACGCCGGCTACGGTCGAGCGTGAGCTTATCACGACGGCGACCTCGGCATTTAGCCGGCCTTGCTTAATATATTCGAGAATATTCATCAACGTGGTTCCGCCGCCGCTGATTAGCGCGCCGAGCCGAACCGGCTTTTTATTTTGTGCGGCAGTCGCCGGTTCAGCTTCAACATCACGTTCGAGATTTAATGCCTGGTTTACGAGTTTGTCGGTCTCTTTGTTTTTCTCTCTAACGATGTGCTGAACCTTCCAGCTTTCAAATTCACCGAGCAGGTCAACGGCCTGCCGGAAAAGCGGCCTGATTTGCTCACTTTTAACCTTGTATTCGCCATTAAGCTGTTTGACGAGCAGCTCACTGTCACTGAAAACCGTTAGCTGTTTAGCACCAATCCGTTTTGCGGCTTCAAGGGCCTTTATGATACCGGTATATTCGGCTACGTTGTTGGTAGTGCGGCCGATGAAGAAGGCCTTTGCCTGCAATTGAGTTCCGGCGTGGTCGGTTAAGACAAAACCGGCAGCGGCCGGCCCCGGGTTGCCCCTGCTGCCGCCATCTATATAAGCGATTACTTCGTTTCTCGTATCCCGCATCTCGTGTTTCGATGCCCGCGCGTCAAGCATCAGGTATCAAGTATCCTTTTTCGGTTCCAAGCACAAGTATTCTTGTGCAGTTGGGACAGCGGATTATATCATCTTTGGTCATAAGCAAATTGACGGCCTCAGCGATGATGCCCATAAAGCAGCCCCCACAGGTATATCCCTCTGTTTTGCCCTCCTGCCGGTCAATCACTGCCAGCGCTTCGCCGTCGTATGTTTCTGCGACGCGTTTGAAGACCTGCAGCGGCTCGTCCGGTATGGTCCGTGCGACCTGGTCCCATTCAGCCTGGATTTCTTCGATTTCTGCCTGGTATTTAATTGCCAGGGTCTCGGCTTCTTTTCGGGTCTGCTCAAGCGTCTGTTTTTGTTCGTCTATCTGGTTTTGTATTTTTTCGCTTTCGGCTTCGTCGGCCTCAATATCTCTCAACAATTCCAGAATCTGGGTTTCGATCTTGGAATTATCGGCTTTGGTCGTATTGAGCATGGTCAGGACTGCGGCATATTCCTTGTTTGTTTTTGCGGTATTGAGTGATGCTCTTAACCTGGCTATTGCTCCGTCCTTGGTCTTGAGCTCCAATTCGAGGCGGTCGGACTGGACCTTGGTCAGCTGAACCTCTTCCTTTTTGGCTTCGAGGGCGTTCTGGAGGCTTCTGACTTGATTTTCCTGGATAATTACATTTCTTCTACATCTTGCAAGTTTTGCCTTGACGGCCCGCAGGCGATTTTCAACACTCTGGAGTTTCATCAACCCATTCAATACAGGTCCCATTTATGCTCCTTCGCCAGCTCTAAAATTTTTTAATCCTTCATTATGCTCCTTTATATTTTAATCTGCAACAAAAATTTTCTGTTTTTTCTTTTGCGGCTGATTATATAATTGCTGCGCTATGAAAAAGCTGTTGAGAAAGCTCATTGGCGCCGAGACGACCGCCCAGAAGGGCGAATTGGCTGCGGCAGAGATAATTTCAGCCGAGCTTGGCCGGTCAGGGATAGATTCCCGGATAGATAGCTGGGATGGAACCAGGGCAAACATTATCGCACGGGTAAACCCCGCCCCTGCGGCAGGGGTCGGGGTAAAATCGGCCGGACGCAGGGCTGCACTTCTATTTGCCTGTCATCTTGACGTTGTCGGGGCCGGCGAAGCAAGCTGGAAATACCCGGCCTTTGCGGCGGTTGAAAGCGACGGCAAAATCTACGGCAGGGGCTCGGCGGATATGAAGGGCGGGATTGCCGCAGCCGTTACCGCTATCGGCCAAATTGTCGATTCCGGGACGAAGCTGCAAGGTGATATTATACTTTTTGCCGCTGCGGGTGAAGAGACCGATAGCTGCGGGACGAAGAGGTTCGTTCGCAATTTCGGCGGGATGCCTGAATTTATCGGCGTGGTTATCCCTGAGCCGACGGATTTTGAGATTATCACCGCGCACCGAGGAATGCTGTGGCTTAAAGTTACAACCAAAGGCAGGGCTGCTCACGGCTCGACGCCGCAATTGGGGATAAATGCGATAGCTTCGATGAAGGCCCTCTTAGGCGAGCTGGAAAATTATGAAATTGCCTTCGAGCCGCACGAGTTGTTGGGCGAGTGCTCTATGAGTATCAATACAATCACCGGCGGTGAAGCGATTAACATTGTTCCGGATAAGTGCGATATCGGTATAGATATTCGCACTTTGCCTGTGCAAAATCGTCAGGCCATTATTGCCGATTTTGAAAAAATCTTTGCGAAATTAAAACGAAAGAATTCTCAATTTGATGCGCAAGTTTCTATTGTACGAGAAGTTGGGGCACTGGAAACCGACTGTCGCTGCGATTTTGTCAGGGACTTTTGCTCTGCTGTCGGAATCAGTGAAACCAGGGCCGTCGGTTTTACCACGGACGGGCCTTATTTTGCTTCGCTGGGCGCACCGGTGGTGATTTTCGGGCCGGGCAAACCGGAGCTTGCCCATAAGCCGGACGAATATATTGACATCGCCGATGTAGAAAAAGCGGTCGAGTATTACAAAAACATCATTTTGAAATTCCTGTCCTGACACGGTCAAAAGCCGGTCCAGGCCTGCTCCCTCCAGAAATTTACGATAAATTCGGGATAAATTCATTGACTTTTGCAGTTTAATCCGATAATATATTTTAGATAAAACTTTTGGAGCCAAAGTTGGGAATATGTAGTTTATTCGTTGTGAAAGAACGCATTTAAGAAAGGAGAAATATTATGAAAACTAAGATTTTGATAGTTATTTTAGTCAGCTTCCTTGTGATCTCAGTTGTAGCTGCCGGGCTGATGGCAGCAAAACCGGACAAGGCAGGCAGGCCTGAAAAATTGAAACAGATTATCTTCGTGCACCCTGTAGCACCTGATAAACCGGGAAAGCCTGATAAGCCGCCGGGGAAACCACCCAAAGAACCAGAAGAGCCAAAAGACAACACATATTACGAATTCTGGGGTGGTTATTTAGCTGACACTCTCGCCTACCATATTAACCCTAATGTGGGCTTGGTCACTGCTGGAGACCCGGTTGCGGCAGTCAACAGTGCCGTTGAAGCCTGGGATGTAGTAACTGCTGACGATTTGTTCAGTTATGCTGGCACGACCACAGAGAGCTGGTACGCCGAAGATGGTGAGAACACCATTTCCTGGGTCAAGTTTATACCTCGGGATTACATCGCAGTAGCGGTAATGTGGTATGACCCGGCCACTATGATAATCTATGAGGTTGACATCGTCTTCAACACGTTCCACAACTGGGGCATTGACCCGAGTAAAAGAGACCGGGCCTTTGACATCCAGAATATCGCTACCCATGAGTTTGGCCATCCGGTAGGTTTAGATGACCTGTATGATGAGATATACAGTGAGCTAACAATGTACGGCTACTCAAGCAAAGGCGAAACTAAGAAGTGCTCTCTGGAGGAAGGCGATATTTCTGGTGCTCAGGAACTATACGGCGCCCCCGAATAACTATCCGGGCTGACAAAATTGAAGACTGACCAAAGCAAAATCCCCCGATTTCGGGGGATTTTGTTTTAGCTTTTTATTTTGGCTGGTCCCACCACGTCGATAACATCATCTAAAAACACGCCGGGATACTTGGAACCGATAAATTAGAATTTGAATTGGTCTTTGAAGACGGTTTTGAAATCGTAAACATCGCTGAAATCTTCGATCGAATCGTTTGGCTGAGCGCTCATCCATTTGTGCTTTATCATCAGATAAACGATTTCGCCGAAATCGCGAGTTGTTTTGATGCCCCAGGTATTCAGGACCAGCATTGCCAATCTGCCCCATTTTTTAATGGCCAGCTTTCTCAGTCCCTCACAGAGTGTTTGGCCTCTGACGTGGGTGGGCTCGGTGATAATTTTTTTGACGGTGTAGCCGAGTCCCTCATAAACAAACTTTACCGCCTGGGGGCTGAATCGACCGTCTTCTCTGGCAATTTTTTCGAGCGTTTTTTTCATTTTTTATTTTTTTCACCGCAGAGCTCGCTGAGAACGCAGAGATAGAATAGATTTGAAAACATTATTCTCTTATTCTCAGGGTTCTCTGCGGTTAGTTCCCTGTCAAAGTACCTTCTGTCCGGGTTTTGCCCCGCTATCGGCAGAGAGCATAAAGACATCTTTTCCGCCGGCGTCGGCTGCCAGAATCATACCTTCGGAGAGGCCAAACCTCATCTTTCTGGGCTTTAGATTGGCCAGATAGACCACGATTTTACCGGTCAGCTCCTCAGGCTTGTACATCTCGGCTATGGCGGCCAAAACGCTCCTTTGCAGTCCGCCTACATCCAAATCCAAACGCAGCAGCTTGTCGGCGCCTTCGACGGCCTCGGCCTTTACCACTCTTGCAATTCGCAAATCAATTTTCGCGAAATCTTCAATTGTGCATTCCGGCTTGAGCGGCTCGACGTGAGCTGCAGCCACCGGTTCGGGGCTTTGAGTTTGGGTTCCCGCAAGGCGGGGGCCCTCTTTACTTTCTTCTATCATCGCATTCACCTGTTCTTTATCAATCCTCTCAACCAATCGTTCAAACTCGTTTATTCTATGATTCGCCAATACCGTTTCGACATCTGCAAAGCTTAGTTTATCGACATTGAGAAATTTTTCCACTTTTTCGGCATATTTCGGCAGGATGGGTTTTAAGTAAATTGTCAGGATTCGCACGGCATTTATTACGGCAGTTAAGGTGGTTCGTGTCCTTTCCAAATCGGTTTTTACAGTTACCCACGGCTGATTCTGCTCGACATACCGGTTTGCGTCATCGGCCAGAGCGATAATTGTTCGGACCACAGATGCATAATTAAGACCCTCGTAGCCCCGGATGATTCGGTCCTTTGCGGCGGCGAGCTTATTGATTAACTGCTCGCCTTTCTTGTCCAATTGACCAAGTTGGCCGGCCAGTTTTTTTGTCAGCATCGGGCCGGAGCGAGAAGCGAGGTTTGCAAGTTTGCCGACCAAATCGGAATTAATTTTGTTTACGAAATCTTCTGTTCTCAAATCTATATCTTCGATACCGCCGGTCAGTTTGCTTGCGTAGTAGTATCGTAAGTATTTAGGGTCCAGGTATCTGATGTAGGTGCCTGCGTCAATAAAGGTGCCACGGGATTTGCTCATTTTTTCGCCGTTTACGGTTAAGAAGCCGTGGACGAAAAGTTTGTCGGCGGTCTTGAATCCGGCGCCGATTAGCATTGCGGGCCAGAAAAGTGCGTGAAAATACACAATGTCCTTGCCGATGAAGTGATAGAGCTCGTATTCATCGCTGTTCCAGACCTTGTCGAAATCGAGATTGTTCTTATCGCAGTAGTTTTTGGCTGAGGCCATATATCCGATGGGTGCATCGAGCCAGACATAGAAGAACTTGTTTTCCTCTCCGGGTATTTTGAAGCCGAAATAAGGGCCGTCGCGGGATATGTCCCAATCCTTCAAGCCGATTTTGAACCATTCATCGAGTTTGTTTGCCACTGATTTTTGTGTATGCCCTCCGGCGATAAGGTCCTTTAATCGTTTCTCGAAGTCGACCAGTTTGAAAAAGTAGTGCTCAGATGTTTTCAGGGCGGGCCTGGCCCGGCAGGTTGCACAATAGGGATTAATCAGCTCGGTGGGCCGGTACGCTGCGCTGCAGATTTCACAGGAGTCGCCGTATTGGTCCTCGGCTTTGCACCGCGGACAGGTGCCGCGGACAAATCTATCCGGCAGTGACATTTTGCAATTTTCGCAATAGGTCTGCTCGACGTTTCGTTTGACGATTGAGCCGGCCTCGTTCAGTCGGCTGAAAATCAGCTCGCTAAAATGCTTATTTTCAGGTGAGTGCGTCGAGTAGTAATTATCGAATTCAACGTAGAAGCCATCGAAATCTGCTTTGTGCTCTTTATACATTTGCCCGATTAGCTCCTCGGGGCTTATGCCGGCGGCACGTGCGCTTATCATAACCGGCGTGCCGTGAGTGTCATCAGCACAAAAATAGAGGCACTCGTTGCCGCACATCTTCTGGAAACGCACCCAGATATCGGTCTGGAGATACCCTACCAAATGCCCTATATGTATAGGGCCGTTGGCATAAGGCAGAGCGTATGTTACGACGATTTTGCGAGACATATTTTTCCCTTCAACGACTACTGCTCTGGGGTCCCTGCACTATTTTGCTTTTGGGAACCTTTCTCATCTTCCCTGGCGTCCTGCTCATTGTTCTTTGGGGTACTGTCTTGTGCGTCTTTGGCGTCCGGCGCCGCATCGGCGGATTTCTTCTTCGTGGGGGCAGGGGAGGAGATTACCTCAAGCTCCTCGAGGCCGACAGCAACTTTCTGGCCGTCTTTGACTTCAACCATAACAAGCTGAGTCAATATCTGTGTGTCGACAACTTTGCCTTCGCCGTATTTGGTTTTTACCTTAGTGTTCTTTTTTGGCAGTCGTTTCTTAAGTTCGGTGTAAGTTTTGTCTTCATATCGCAGGCAGCACTTCAATCTGCCGCAATAGCCGGATATCTTCGAAGGGTCGAGGGTTGCCTTTTGCATCTTGGCCATTCGCATATTGACCGGCTTTAAGAGTTTAAGAAACCTCTGGCAGCAGCATTGCTGTCCGCAAGTTTCTATATCGCCAAGTATTTTGGCCTCATCGCGGGAGCCGATTTGACGCATTTCAATTCTCGTCTGGTACTCCTGTGCGATTTTTTTTACCAGCTCGCGGAAATCCACCCGGCCGTCAGACATAAAGTAGAAGATGACGCGCTCGCCGCCAAATATGTGCTCGGCATCGACTATTTTCATCGGCAGGCCCAGCTCCTTGATAAAACGCCTGCAATATTCCATCTCTTCCTCTGCGAGTTTCTGCAAATGTCGCTCTTCACTAATATCGTCGGCGGTGGCGTAACGAACGAATTTACCGGCCTGGTCGACAGAGAGGTCGATATCGCTATCATCGAAATATTTTTTTATCTGGTCGCTGTTTAACTTAAATTGTCCTGCCTTGTAGGCGGTGAGCTGGCCTACGAGCTGGCCCAATTCAAGGCCTTTGTCCGTTTTTAGCACGACACGGGTAAGCACTTTGGGTATCCTGGTTTCGTGGTGCTCGAAGAAACCGAGCGTATTCATCCGGCTGTAGCGGACCAACATATATTTTATATTTCTTGCCTGCTTGGGCTTTGCTGCTGCGGCTTTCGGCATTTCAACTACCTGCTTTACTCAAGAACCAATAACAATAATCAATTATGAAACCACTATTCTATCAGAAACAGCGAGGTTTAGCAATAGCTCCTCGAAAATAAGCTTTTCGTTAACGCTCGAATCTATCCATCGCAGCGTCCTGTAGCAATCGGCGATTTTTTCCGCGGCTTGCTCGGTGTCAAAACGCCCGGCTAACTTTTTTATCTGCTCTTTCTGGTCAAAATTGATAAGGCCTTTTGCCGGCGTAACACTCAATTTCATTGCATCGTGCAAGGCCAATACGATTATTTGCACGAGGCTCTTTGCGGCTCTTCGATTGATGTCGGTCCTGCTGGTGGTCTTATCGAGGTCGGCCCAGGCGGCGGCGATTTTTTTACTTTCGCCCAGAAACTGCTGGGCCAAATCGAGAGCATCGGCAAGTTCGTATGTGGCCAGGGAGTTCACCAGCTCTCTCTTGGTTCGGTAAAGATTTGCATCAGCCAGTTCAAGCTTCGCCCACTGAGAGGCGCAGCCCAAACTGCCCTGAGAGAGGCGGGCGAAGTACCGGGCTTGCTTTTGCTCGATGCCCATCTCTTTCAATTTGTCGATTATCCTGTCTTCGTCTATTGGTGCGAAACGGATTATCTGACACCTTGATTTAGTAGTGGGCAAAAGTCTTTCCATCCGGGTGCAGAGCAGGATGATAGAGCAGTATTCGGGCGGCTCCTCCAGTGACTTGAGCAGTGCATTTTGTGAAGATGCGTTCAGCCGTTCGGCTTCGCTGACGACAAAGACTTTCCTTTCCGACAACATTGGCATGGTCGGCACTTTTGCAATTAGAAACTCCCGAATGACATCGATGGGCAAATCAACGGGTGTTTTTTTGCCCTTACCGTCTTTGGTGAATTCGAGCAATTCCTTATAGACAGGATTGAAATCCGGATGTGAGCCGGCCTCGAACACTCGGCAGGATTGGCAAAGCGCGCAGCTGTCGGCGAATTCGGCAGGGTCGGTTTTTTCTATAACGGGATTTTTACAGAGCAGCAGTTTGGCCCATTCGCGGGCGGTCTTGAATTTGCCGACACCCTCAGGGCCGGCAAAGATATATGCGTGCGCCAGCTTGCCGGAGGCCCGAGCACGCTGCAAAATAGCGATTGCTTTGTCCTGACAGAAAATATCTTTAAGTGACATAATATAAATTAGCCACAGATTACACAGATTTCTCAGATATAGTTTTGCATTATAAGACCATACGTTTGACCTCAACAGATGAGCCAAAATTGATAATTAAGCCCACTTCGAGTCCCGTGGCCTTTAAGTAATTCAGCAATTGTGCTTCAAAAAGACTGACATATTTATCAGCAGCTTTGACCTCAACTATTACTTTGTTTTCAACCAGAAGGTCGGCAAAAAACTCCCCAACAACCTGGTTGTCATAACGAACTTCAACAGGCTTTTCAAATTCTACCCGATAACCTTTCTTCTTTGGCTCTATAAACAACGAATTATGACATATCTTTTCTAAAAAACCATATCCGAGCTTGTTGTGAACTGTATGCGCGGCATTAATAATGTCGTGGGTTAATTCTTTGTGTTTGTATTCACCCATTAATTTTACTACAACCCTTTCTATATTTAATTCAGTGTAATCTGTGAAATCTGTGGCTAAAATACTTTTTCAACTACTTCTATTATTTTTTTGTGGACCGTTTCGATACCGCCGGTGGCATCGACGAGCTGGAAGTTTTCCTGCCGGCCGGCCAGCTTCAGGAAGCCGTCGCGGACCTTTTGGTGATATTGGTGCGGCTTTGCCTCCATTCTATCGGGCTGGGCGGAAAGCCGATTAGCTCCGGCTTCCAAATCTACATCGAGAATGATAGTCAGGTCCGGCCAGGGCTTTCCGAAAGAATCTGCTGCAAGTTTTATAACCTGGTTGATGCCGAAGCCGCCGGCGTGGCCCTGGTAGGCGCAGGTGCTTGAAAGCCATCTGTCGAGGACAACACACTTTTTTTGCGCAAGAGCCGGGGTTATTTTTTCCTGCCATAGTTGAACTCTTGCCGCCATATAGAGCAGCACTTCTGTCGCTGTGCTCATTGCGATGTGTTCGGGGTTGAGCAGGATTTGCCGAATTTTTTCGCCGATAGCGGTATCGCCGGGGTCGCGGAAAGTTTCGGTCGCAACGCCCTGCCGCTCAAGCCACTCGGCTAAAAGTTTTGCTTGCGTAGTTTTTCCGCAGCCGTCCGGCCCGTCAAGAACAATGAATTTGCCTTGTAATTTATTTTTTAAATTTCCATTACTCAATTATAATTTCTCCCTATTCGCTCATAAACGATCGCCAGTTTCTTTAATGACTTCTTGAAACAATTCGTCTCCTATCATAAGGCGTAAGACTTCCTGTTGAACTCTTTGCTCGTCAAAATCAGGGTGGCGTTGTCTTACACCGGCTTCGACGAGACTGCGAAGGTTATCGCTCAACTCGAATGCAATTTTAAGGCGAGCTTCCGGTCCCAGCCGTCGCAGGATTTCAAACTGCTTTCTCGCAGCCTCAATAGTTGTGTCCGAAGGTATTGCGTCCATTTTAATCTGAAAAAACTTATTTTATCGTCGCAGAATAATTCAGATGGCTCGTAATTTCAATAAGATAACTTTTGACTGCCCACTCTTTCCGCAGCCGTCCGGCCCGTCAAGAACAATAAACTTACCTGAAAATTTACTTTCCAAAACTAATCTTCCTTCTATTTATTCTTGAAAGCTGATATGCCTACAAATATTACTATGAGAAGAGTTAATATCAGCCCAATTATTGTCAGAATTACCTTATGTTCTTCGAACCATAAGCAAAAAGTGCTGAGTCTCGAACTATATTTTTTACCTAAATCCAATCCATCAAGAGTTAAATTTATTCTGAAAATGTGTTCCTCTAACTCAAAATCTATGAGCTTTCGCCCTTTAAGGATAACAATAGCATTGAGAGCCCTATCAAATTTTTCTTCAGTATCTTCCTTGATTCCCAGAATTTTCATTGCTTCATAAATCGGAAGTTCAAAACTCTCTCTTGTTTTTCCTGACAATTTATAAGAAGACGTCAACAGCTTTCTTTGATCTTTTCTAAGCCACATAATTCTTATTTCCCAAAGCCATATCCTTCGTCCGCCTGTAGCGGACTCAGGATGACAACTATCTGGATTCCCGCTTTCGCGGGAATGACAACACGCTCGGTCATCTTGCGAGTTGGAAGTTTTCCGGGCCAACGAGTTGTCGCATTTTTCGGCAGAAGTCCAGGTCGGGATTGACGGACAGCTCCCTGTCGGCAGTTGCGTAGACCCTACCTTTATCGGTTCTTATCGCTACGTAAACAGGGCTTCTACCTCTATGACTCCGGCAGATGCTTTTTATGGTCGCTATCTTTTCTTTGGTAACGTCCTTTGCATCCAGCCGAATCCTGACCTTCGCAGCTAACTTTTCCCTGACCCCGTCCAGAGGTATCAGCTCCACAGCTAAAATGTTGGGTTTTTCCCTTCTGTAATCGAGCTTTCCCTTTACAAAAACAACCGTATCGGCCTTCAACGAATGACTGAATCTATTCAGCACCTCGGGGAACATTACCACCTCGACCTGGCCCTGCAAATCTTCGAGTGTAAAGACGGCCATTTTTGAGCCGGCATTTCGCCCCGTCTTTGTCAGATTGAATCTTATTTTCGTTATCATTCCGCCGATTACGATTTGCTTATCCTGGCTAAATTCGGCCAGTTGCGAGGTGTTGAGTGTGGAATAGAGGTTTATCATCTCAGCGTGATGGCTGAGCGGGTTGCTGGTTACATAGAAGCCGAGGACCTGTTTTTCATAGGCGAGCATCTGCAGCTCTGGCCAGGGCGGGACATCGGGCAGGCGTTTATGGTCCAGTGAATAGTCGTTCTCGCCGGTCTGGCCGAAGAAAGTCATCTGGCCGTTTTGCTTGTCGGCCTGGAGGCTCGCTCCGACTTGCATTGCATTTTCGAAGCCGGCCATCATTTGGGCACGGTTCCCGCCGAGCCGGTCGAAGGCACCCGCTTTTATAAGGGCTTCGATGACCTGTTTATTGGCGGCCCTTAAATCGACATTTTCACAGAAATGAAAGAGACTCTGGAATCGGCCGGTTTCCTGACGAGCTGCAATGATTTGCTCAACGGCCTTTTCGCCGACGCCTTTGACAGCAGCCAGGCCGAAGCGTATTACGCCCTTTTTGTTTTTGGTATCGTCTTCGTTTTTATAGAGGGGCATGAAATCGACGCCGCTTTCGTTGACGTCCGGAGCCATAACTTCGATGGCCATTTCCCTGCATTCGGCGATATACTCAACGACCTTGTCGGTGTTGCCCATCTCATAAGTCAAAAGCGCCGCCATAAATTCGACGGGCCAATGTGTCTTCATATAAGCGGTCTGGTATGCGATGATGGCATAGCGGGTTGAATGGCTTTTGTTGAAGCCATAGCCGGCGAATCGTTCGATAAGCTCGAAAATCTGCTGTGCCTGCCGGCCGGTCAAGCCCTTATCGACGCAGCCCGCTATGAACCTCTCCCTTTCCTTGGCGATGGTTCTGGCCTTCTTTTTGCTTATCGCCTTGATGAGGCCGTAGGCCTCCCGCAGCGGTATATCGCCGAGCGAAAAGCAGATGCGCATCACCTGTTCCTGATAGACCATAATGCCGTAAGTTTCGTCGAGGATTTCCTTCATAATTGGGTGCGGCAGGGTCCATTTTGCGCCGTGCTTTCGGTCAACGTAATCCGGTATTAGTATCATAGGGCCCGGGCGAAAAAGAGCGTTGGCGGCAATAAGGTCTTCAATCCGGTCGGGCTTCATCTTCATCAGCAAGTTCTGCATACCAGCGGACTCAAATTGAAAAACCCCTTTTGTTTTGCCACTGGAGAATATCCGGAAAACCTCAGGGTCGGTAAGTTCGAGTTTTTCCAGGTCGATTGTCTCGCCGTGAATGTCTTTGACCAGCTGGCAGGCCCGCTCTAATACGCTGAGGGTCTTCAGGCCCAGAAAGTCCATCTTTAGCAGGCCGATTTTTTCGACCATAGGGCCTTCGTACTGGGTTATGATATCGTCGGAGCCGGATGCCTTATAGAGAGGCACGAAATTGGTCAACGGCTCATCGGCAATGACGACACCGGCAGCGTGGACCGATGCGTGGCGGGCAAGGCCTTCGAGCCGCTTGCAGATGTCAATTACTTTTCTCGTCTGGTCGCTTTGCTCGTAAGCCTGTTTTAACTGCGGCTCGCTCTTTAAGGCCTTATCGAGCGTCATATCAAGGGAGAAGGGGACAAGCTTGGCCAATCTGTCGGCCTCTGCCAACGATACGCCGAGCACCCTGCAGATGTCGCGGATAACCGCCCTGGTTTTTAGAGTTCCGAAAGTTATGATTTGTGCGACGTAGCCGTACTTCTGGCGGACATAGTCGATGATTTTTGCCCGGCCGGCCTGACAGATATCGATATCAACATCGGGCATTTCGTTACGCTCGGGGTCCATAAAGCGCTCGAAGAGCAGGTCGTATCGAATCGGGTCGACATCGCACAACCCGAGGCAGTATCCAACAAGTGTCCCTACCGCGCTGCCTCTGGCACCTACGGGGATATTGTTTTCGTGTGCGTATTTGCAGAAGTCCCAGACGATAAGAAAATAGCTGGCGAAGCCTTTCGATTCAATTACGTCCAGCTCCCTGTCAAGTCGGCTTTTTATCTGGTCGCTAATTTTGCCGTATCGCTGCTTTGCCCCTTCATAGCACAATCCGGTGAGAAACTCTTCAGGAGATGAGCCGTCAGGCGGCTTAAAGTGGGGCGCGTGGCGGCTTTTTAAGTCAAGCTCCACATTACACCGCCGGGCAATTGCCAGTGTATTATCACAGGCCTCGCAGCTCCCGGCAAAAAGCTGACGCATCTGTTCAGGGCTTTTTAGAAAAACGTCTTTTGGATATATCATTCTGCCGGGGTCGTCGGCGTTTTTGCCGGTGCCTATACAGCATAAACAATTGTGCGCCTCGTAATCATCCTCTTCCAGAAAGTGCACATCGTTGGTTGCGACCAGCCCCAGGCCCATCTTCTCCGCAAGGTCAATCAGTGCCTGGCGGACGTTAGGGGCACCGTCTTCGTGGTCTTGTATCTCGATAAAGAATCTGTCGGGGCCGAATATCTTCAGGTAGCTCTCTGCGGCCAGGCGCGCCGCCTGTTCGTCGCCGTTGGAAAGCTGCACGGCAATCTCGCCCTTCAGACAGGCCGACGTGGCTATCAAGCCCTCGTTTAGCTCAGCGAGGAGTTCCTTGTCAATTCTTGGGCGATAGTAAAATCCTTCGGTATAACCGGCACTTGTCAGCTTCAGGAGATTTTGATAGCCGATATTATTTTCAGCTAAAAGTATCAGGTGATATGCAGCATCGGCGATGGTGGTTTTCGTCCTGTCCAACCTACTGCCGGGAGCAACATAGGCCTCGATGCCAATAATCGGCTTGATGTGGGCCGAGAGCGCTTTCGTATAAAACTCGACGGCACCGAACATATTGCCGTGGTCGGTAACGGCTACGGCGTCCATTTCCAGCTCTTTGCAGCGTTTGAGCAGGTCATCGAAGGCTATTGCGCCATCGAGAAGTGAATACTGACTATGCAGATGAAGATGCGTAAATCCTTTATTTGCCATAACTTATGCCGTCCTTTTGGTCTCTGATATTAACGTTTGTATCATAGGTTAAAAACTTTCTTATGTCAATGAATGGCTTGAATGTTTGTTGGCAAAATCGCAAAAAAATTCTTGTGAGCTTGTCCCCGAGAGCTGCCATCTTGGTTTTGCTACAGGGGATCAATCGAAAAGTCATTCCCGCGTAGGGGCAACCCCATGTGGTTGCCCCAATGGTTAGCCCCGCCACCTGTGGGCGGGGTCATATTTCGCATCACTTTGACTAACATCGAGCATCAGGTATCCAGTATCAAGAATCGCTATAATCCTGATATGCTGCTGTCCTGATAACCTCCATCCTGATTTCCTGATCATCTGATAACCAATTCTCTAATCTCTAATTCTCTAATCCGCTAAAATTTCCCTTGCCTTTCCCCTTCTTTTGTGTTATTTTCTGCATCTAAAGGCGTGATGCGGACATCTTGAAGAGTGCAGAGAAATAAGAGATATGAAATTGTTTGACAGTAATTGTGGTTTTGGGTATTAAAGGATTCGGCCAATTGGAGGCAAAGACGTTTAATAAGGGAGATTTAGAATGAATTTTAAAGACGAGGAGATAGAAAAACTTAATTTAACCAATGCTGATGATATTGAGAAACTGATTATTGTATATCTCTGTGGAGAAAAATATTATAAACCGTTAAGCAAGAATGATAAAAGCTCTCTGGCCACGTTACTGGCTAATGCAAAACAGAATGGGTTGAATTATCAACAATTCAATGAGCTCCTGCTTTTATTGAATCAAGGTAGAGTAAGAAAACCTTTTTTCGAATTTTTCTTCAAGAAACGGAACGAGAATATTTTATTGGAGGATTTGAAAGAAGGGGTAAAAAAATTCAGGGGATTCGCGATGTTGTGTTTTGGCAATTTCAAGTTTGCCTATAAAGAGCTCATTCAAAAGAAAACTGAAGAAGAACTTGAAAACCGCCTTAAGCCCTACTGTAAAAAACGAGATGGCATCTTGGAGAAATTTAAAGCACGGCCTCAGCAGATGCTTGATGTTAAACCCATCAAGAGAAATGAAACTTGGTATATCGGTTATATTTCTCAAAAGAAATTCAAGAAAGAGTACAACTTTTTAAGAGAATCAATTGTTTCTGCCGAAAATGATAAGAAACGTGAACTTTTGCCAGCTCAAAAGATTTATGAAGAGATAGGAGAGACTATAGAAGATGCAGAAAGAAAAGCTTTTGAAAATACAGATATTTATCTCACATGGGACTATATGGATGTTTATATAGCCACTTCAATGAGGCATAAATGGGAATTTCAAGAGGCTTTTGACTTTATAGAAGAGGTATTTGGTGATAGTGATATAACAGCTCTAAATCTTCGACACTTTGATCCTACACAGTCTAAGTCTAAAGACAGGATAAATAAAGGTTTAGTTGAGGGTTTAATGTTGAAAAGAGTCCAATGTTCTATTTATATGTCTCAAGAAAGCGATACTATGGGTAAAGATTCCGAACTTGCCGCAACTTTGGCACAAGGGAAACCTGTTATAGCTTACGTACCAATAATTAAGCCCGATGAGTATGATAAGTATTCAGAAAAAATTAAAAAATATCCTTTAGGTTATTTTGAGAAGAGATTGTTGATTCTCCAGGCCGAGGAAATATTCAACGATGCAGACTGTATCGATGAGCTTGAAAAACATGATAAGGAATTCTTGAAAAAGATTGGGGATTTTCAAAATGAATTAGATGATTATCTTAAGGAACAAGAATTTTCTTTGTGGGAGGAAAAGGAAAATGAATTTAAAGAGAAATGTGAGTTTTTCCCTGATGTATGTAAATTTCTTGCAATAGCTGAACATTATAATTTTGAAAAACGGGCCACCACATTGAAAGAACGCCATCCGCTAGCCATTCAGGTAAATTTAAAGTCAGGGGTAGCAAATGGGGTTTTGGTAGTAAGAAGTCCTGAGGAATGTACAGAATTACTACGTCGGATTTTGACTAATGACATGGAATTTACAATAAAACATATCGTAAAGGAAGGTGAAAAGGAAGGTATTACTGTTCTTGAAGAAAAAATTTCAGGATGTCCTTTTCGTGTCGTAACTGACGATGAGAAATTGACTAATTCTTTTTGGAATTTCTACTTGACTTTAGAATGAATATTCAGTAAGATGAATTATAAAAGGAGGCTTAAGAAATGATTAGATTCTTCAAATCTAGGAAACCAGGACCCACAGAACTAACTTGGGAAGAGAAGAATCCCGCTGATTATCGCTACCGTTCTGAAGATATTAGAACCTCACGTTCTCCTAGCGAACAAAAAAACAAATCTAAAAAACCTCGAAAAGAGGAATAACCATCAAAGAGTGGTTGACCTTCAGTTAAGACATAGGAACTTATGCGTATTCCGCAGATAGGTTGCGTCTTAAAGAGCTTCCCATGTTTGACAGATTCCACTTAAGTCAAGATAGCGCAAGAGGGCACTTGAATTTAGTTTTCGGCGAATTACGGTTCAAAATTCACTACTGCAAACTCCCCATGATACTTTTTCACGGCTTGGTAGTATTCTTATTTGCCAAAGATGATTTTTCTCAGCTTTCTTCTAAATTATATCAAAAGTCCGCCTTCGGCTGACCCACTATTCACGAATTTACTTTTGCCTTTTAACTTTTTACTTTTTCCCCCTATCCGCTATACGCTACCCGCTAAACGCTATTTGATATTCTCACCACTCACCATTCAACATTGTTAAAAGTCGTCCCGGCCCAGCTGGACTCCTCTGGCTAGATACGATTCACGCTTCACGAGATACGAACCAGCAATTAGTGGGGAGTCTCGGAGATTTTTTGCCCGTTTCTTTTTGACTTTCGTTTGAAAATATGTTATAATACCTCCATGTTAGCCAGCAGGCTAACATAAACCGCCAGTAGCTTGCCCCTTTCCCTGTGGGGGGGCGAAAGATATAGCGGAGAACCGCACGAGTAGGGCAAGCCTGCCCACGAATCCCTGCATGCCTTAGGCAGGGAGCCATTTAACCAATAACCAATTACCAATTACCAATGAACCAATCATGAGCATCGAGAATCCAACTTTAGTTCACTTTAGGCACTTTAGCTCACTCTTAACTAACTTGCCCTCTACATCTGTAGAGAGTCCTTTACAAATCGACCCTTTTATGCAAAACAAAGCCAATTTCCGAAAAAGTCAAATGAACGTAAATCCATATAATACAACGTATTATGAAAATAAATCCAATTGGACACTTGGTGAAAACAAACCCAATTCAAACCCAATCAAACCCAATTTCCGAAGAGCCCAAATGAATGTAAGCTCACTTATAACAAAGGATTACAGAAAATACGATGATTTCGCAGTCCGAAAAAACAAACCCAATTCAAACCCAATTTCCGTAAAGCCCAAAATGAGCGCAAACGTCTTTGTCACAAAGGATTATGAGAATGAAACCGCCTACCGGCTCCAAAAAAACAAACCCAATCAAAGCCAATCTTTGGTAAAAGATTTGATTGCGTTAGTAAGAGCTTGGATGTTTATTAGCAAAACAGCAAAAAAGTCTTGTGCCCGCCTTTGGGCTCTATTACAATCTTTCCAGGAAAATTTGGATAAGCCAGGGGAGCTAAAAGCCGGGCACCAATACCGGCCCAAGCTGAGAACTGACCCTATGAACCTGCTCGGGATAATGCCCGCGAAGGAAGGCAAAATAGATTTGAAGCACTCCTTTTACGGTAGTGCTTTTTGTTTTTTCAAAGAAAATGGAATCTGTGAAATCCGTGATTAACAAATGATAAGGGAACGAAAGTGAAAGAAACTGATATTTCCAGGGTAATATTGGAAGAATATAACAGAAGATTATTAGAGCATCTTGAAAATGATGTCGTTGTAGTCGGTGCAGGCCCGGCCGGGTTGGCGGCAGCGTATTACCTTTCCAAATCAGGAATCAAAACCGCCGTCATTGAAAAAAAGCTTTCGATAGGCGGAGGAATCTGGGGCGGGGCTGCAGGCTATAATGTGGTTACCTTCGAAGACAAAGACATTTTAGACGAAATAGATGTAACGACAAAAAAAGAAGGGGATTTATATACAGCAGATGCAATAGAATTTGCAACCGCTCTCGGCTATAAGGCCAAAAAGGCAGGAGCAGAAATATTTAACTTAATAGAGGCCGAAGACATTGTTCTAAAGCAAGAAACTGTTCAAGGTGTTGTAGTTAATAGTGCAAGTGTACGAATGCTCGGGCTGCACGTGGACCCATTTTGTATTTGTTCGAGATACGTGATTGATGCTACGGGCCACCAGGCTGAACTGGTTGGTATGTTGAAGGCAAGAATGCCGCAGCTTTTTCCAAAAGAGCTGCAGGAATATTTTATGAACGTCGAGAAGTCCGAAGCCGGCGTTGTAGAAAAGACAGGCGAGGTTTATCCGGGCCTTTACGTTGCGGGTATGTCCGTATGCGATGCATTCGGCCTGCCAAGAATGGGCCCCATCTTCGGCGGAATGTTAAAATCAGGAAAAAAAGTTGCTGAATTGATAAAAAATAAACAGCAAGGCGAGTAAATATCCAGGGGGTTAGGTCGGGTTCCCATTTTACGACCCCGCATCAATTGAGCTTAGGCTCACGCCTGATTGGTGTGGGACAAAATGGGGCCCCTCGCCGCTTTTTTCCAGGAACTTCGCTGAGTAGCTCTTATGCCTGAAACAACGGTAATCGTCAGCATAAGTATAAACACTATGGTTGTGAACCAATGTCCCCACTCGGCGGTCTGAACATGGGCCATTTTTATTATCACGGTGCCGATGGCAAAGGACTGCACACACATCTTGACCTTGCCGGAGATGGTGGCGGCAAAGTTGACGCCGCGAGCTTCCGCAATATGCCGCAGTGTGGTGACGTAAACTTCTCTTAAGGTGAGTATGCCCGCCACCGACCACTGAATAGCCGCCAATGCCCCTGGGCCGAAACCGAAAAGCTTCGGCTCGCCAATTATTGCAAAACAAATAAAGGCGCCGCAGACGAGGGCTTTGTCGGCCAGCGGGTCTATCATTCGGCCGAACTTGCTGACAACGTTTAATCTCCTGGCAATGGCGCCATCGACCATATCAGTCAGGCCCGCAACAACAAAGAGGATAAAGGCAAGGTCAAGAAAATCCGGAAAGGGCCGCTCACCTTCGGCATAAAAACGCGGTGAATAAAGAATCATAATCAGAAAAATGATGGTTAAAACGAGCCGGCCAAAAGTCAAAATATTCGGAATAAGTTTCAGCATAATCCAAAGTTTACCCTGTTAGAAATTCTATAACAAGCAATAATATCGTCCGAAAAGGGAAAATTTCCGGAAAGACACTGGGCAACAGACATCCGGCAACGACACCGGAGTTTTCTAACAGGGTTTACCCCCTCAGCGGTATAATTCAATACTAAATTTGCTCGACGAGCAAATCGTAGTCCTTTGTGCCAACGACTTTCGTATCGATGAACTGTCCGGGGTTTGCCGAGCAATTCTTTATTATGCAGATGCTGTCGATATCGGGCGCCTGGCCGTAAAAACGCCCCCGGCCGGTACCTTCGTTATTAACGAAATCAACCAGGCAGGTAAGTCTACTGCCGATTCGGTTTTTGTTTTTGGCAAAGGCGATTTTCTGCTGGGTGAGCATCAATTGTTCGAGACGCTGCTGCTTTATCCGGTCAGGAACTTGAGCGGGCATATCGGCTGCGCCGGTGCCGGATTCGGGATAGAACCTGAAACAGCCGAGTGCGTCGAACTCGGCCCATTTGATAAAGTCCAGCAGTTCGTTGAATTGTCGGTCGGTTTCGCCGGGGAAGCCGACTATCAGAGTTGTTCGCAGTGAACAATCGGGCAGCCGTGAGCGCAAGTTTTCAATCAGCCGGCAGATGCGCTCTCTGGTATCGGGGCGGCGCATAGACTTTAAGATTTTATTGTTTATGTGCTGGATGGGGACATCGAAATAGTGAACGATTTTTTTACTTCCTGCAATGGCTTCGACCAACTCGTCATCAATTCCCGCCGGGTAGAGATACATCAATCGAATCCACGCCAGGCCGGCAATTTTTTCAAGCTCCCTTACAAGGGCAGCCAGGCCATTTTTTACCCCGTTAGAAGTCCCCGCCAACAGGGAGCAGGCGTCGGGTGTCTTACTTCTAACGGGGTTCATTTTCAAATCGCGGCCGTAGTACGTGGTGTCCTGTCCGATTATGTTTAATTCGACTGCACCTGCCGAGACCAGCTCGGCGGCTTCGGCGAGAACGAGCTCTTTGGGCTTGCTTCTGAATCGGCCTCTGATTTCCGGTATTGTGCAAAAAGAGCATCGGTGATTGCAGCCCTCGCTGATTCGCAGATATGCCCAATGGCGTGGGGTAATAAGTAACCTGACTCTATCATCGCTGATGGTGTGCGGCGATTGACCCAGATAAGCTGCGGGCTGCCCGCAGGAAAGAGTTTTTTTGATTATCCGGGCAATATTATCCCGCTGGCCAAGCCCGACAATGGCATCGATACCGTCGGCCTGGTTGAAAAGCTCCCGGCCTAATCTTTGTGGCAGACAACCTGCGACAATTACCTTTTTTATGGTGCCGTTGCGTTTACAGTCCACCGCGTGTTTTACCGCTTCGAGCGCTTCGGCTTTGGCCGGAGCGATAAACCCGCACGTATTGATGACAACCACATCGGCATTCTCAGGCTCGGCGCTTATCAGCAAACCCGCACGGGCAATCTCGGCTAACATCCTTTCGCTATCAATTATATTTTTAGGACAGCCCAATGCTATAAAGCCGACGGTTACTTTTTTTTGCCTTTTTTCGGCCATAATCCGATAAGAATAGCAAAAAAATGCGGTTTGGTCTAATGTTAATCTGGGTAAGATTGAAGGAAATATTTTTGCTCATCTAATTAAAATATGCTTGACGATAGAGAAATATGCAATATAATATTTCGAGATACCGTCTTTATTTACGTTACGTTAAAAGTGCTTAGGCACAATAGGAGTGGTTTGCCTGTTAGACGTAGGTTCTTAATGGCGGTTATTGATTATGGACAGCAGCCAGAAAATTAGCCGCAGTCCCCCGCGTCTCGCTTTCGCAAGGAAGCAGCGGGGGCTGATTTGGGCTTTGGTTGTAATAATTGCGCCGTGGATTGGCGGCTGCGGGGACTTCTTTGCCACAAGTCCCTCCAAATTTCAGGTCGAAAAGACCTTTCGCGATTTAAGCGAAATTAAAATCACACCAGAGCCAAACATCCCTATCCCTGAGATCTACAAACAGCCACCTAAAACCGTCAAGCAGATAGTCGGCGGTGCTGAAGAGTGGAAACTATTCTACTTCGGCCAATACCTTGACTGCGATACGTTAAGAGAGCTTGTGCATGCGCTCTTTGCCACGCTGCTTTTTAACGCAAAAGGCAAATCAACTACCATCAAAGACTACGGTGTTATCAGCATTCCTTCTACCAACCAGTTGATAGTAAGATGCCCAACCGAGAACGATATCAAGGCGGTACTTGAAGTTCTGGAAAATACCGATATTCCGCCGATTCAGGTTAAAATAGATTGCATCATATCCGAGGTTTATGCGGATAAGACATTAGACTGGTCAACCACTATAGAAATCTTAGAGCTATTCGGTGAGAATATTGCTTTGAAACCTGCGGGTATGCCTTTCATCAACGAACTTCGCATCTTGATGGAGCAAGGCATAGAACCAGGCCCTGCATTTCCCGGGGCCGTCCTTAGAGACGTAGCTCGTGCCAAAATGGGTCTTAAGGCCGGATATTTGGAAGCTGAGCACTTCACCGCCTTGGTGGATATTTTGGAGTCGCACGGTTATCTCAAAATCCTGATGAACCCCACCATTGAAACCGTCAATGGCCAGATGGCAAAAATCTCGGCGACTCAAAGAATACCGCTGCAAAGGATAACTAAGGAGCAGGCGGAGTGGGGCTGGATGACAACGCAATTCGAATATGTGGATATAGTGGATTCGCTTGAAATCACTCCCCACGTCTACTTCGGAGACGGCTCCATCGGCCTGGAAACAAAAATCGTTCTCAGCTCAAAATTAACTCCCGAAGGCGTCAAGCAAATAAGCATCGTCACCAGAAAAGAAATCGACAATAAAGAAAACCGCATCAGACGGGGCGAGAGTCTTGTAATCGGAGGGATAAGAAAGACCGAGGAACGCGATGTTGTCCGCGGCGTCCCGTTCCTGAAAGACATACCCGGGATCGGCATGCTGTTCTCAGGCAGAGATTTTGAAGAGCGGGTCGTGGAGACCGTATTCATATTAACTCCGACCATCTCCACCGGCGGTATCCCAAGAAAAGAAATGCTCGAAGAGCTCAAAAGAAAACACGAAGAGCCCCCTTCATCCAAATTCCTGGACCCGCTCGGCCTAAAGGCCCTCGAAAGAGAACACCAGCGCAAAGCTGCCGAGGCTGAGGAAGCACGTATCAAGGCCGAGGCAGAAAAAGCAAAAGCCCGACACGCCGTCAGAGAAGCCGACGAGACAGTCAAAAAGGCAAAAGCCGAGGCCGAAAAAATAAAAGAAAAAGCTGTCGCCGCCGAACAGCAGGCAACAGCCGAAACAGAAAAAGCAAAAGCCGAGATTGAAAAGGCAAAGGCCGAGGTCGAAAAGGCAAAAGCTGATGCACAAAGGGCAATAGCCGAGGCTGAAAAAGCAAAAGCTGATGCACAAAAGGCAACGGCCGAAGTTGAAAAAGCAAAAGCCGATGCACAAAAGGCAACCGCCGATGCAGCAAAAACCAAAGCTGAAGCCGAAAAATTAGCGACAGAGGCCAAAAAGGCCAAAGCTGATGCGGAAAAAGTCAAAGCCGAAGCCGAGGCAAAGGCCAAAGCCGAAGCCGAAAGGTTAGCGGCAGAGGCCAAAAAGGCCAGGGCTGATGCGGAAAAAGCCAAAGCCGAGGCCGAAGAAAAGGCCAAACGAAAAGCTGAGGCAAAGGCCAAACGAGAAGCCGAGGCAAAAGCCGAAGCTGAAGCCGAGGAAAAGGCCGAAGCTGAAGATAACAAGCCCCACACTCGTGTCAAACCTGGGTGACGCTATTAAAATTTGATTTTCAGCAGCGGAGTGATGGTATATGGATAATTTCGACAGCAGCAAAGCCCCCGGCAACGAAAATCTCAACGCACCAATTCCTTTTGACAAAGACCTTGATAAGCCGATTCCCTTTGATGATGTCAATACGAGCGAAACAGGTGTTTCACACGCGCCTTTGACTTTAGGTGGTGGCGGTGCGGTAGAGGCGCCAAAGATTAAGGCGGCGCCTCAGCTAACGAGGCCGGTTGAAAAAAAGCCGCAGGAAAAAATAGTTTCCTCCGACCGAATCACCGGCCTAAAGACCTTCTTTACAAAACTGCACCCGGGCGCTATGGAGTTTCTGGACGAGCAAATCAGCAAGTGGCTAAAAGCAAACCCGGGTGTTACGATAAAACGAACAAATGTAACGACGGGCGATGTCCAGGCCAAAAAGACCGAGCCTAATATTATAATCACGGTCTGGTATTAGTTCGCATCTCGCAGCTCGGGGTCAAACCACAAGTCACGAGCGACGAGATACGAGCAGCTTTCTCAGCCGACCCGTTTTACCCAACAGGCTTGAATTCCTCGTCCCACTCATCCTACTGTCCTCCAGCTCCCCATATCCCATTTTTGAGCCTATTCTCTACAAAAAACACGGCCCACAATCGCATATAACAGTAAAGAAATCCCCGCAAAGTGTCTGAAAGAACACTTTACAATATTTAAGCAGATCTGTCAAACCATAAATCCGCAATTCCCGCCAAAAATATCTTATCTCCCTTCGACCCATTCGACAAGGCTCAGGGCAGGCTGTCCAATTTGGCGAAATCTCTTCAAACGAACGACAGGGGTGTAAACCCGCGACCAGGTCTCCATATCAGTTAGCCACAAACGCAAGGTGCACCCACAATATCACTATATTTAGAAAAAATCCCTGACATAAAAATTCTTGACATATTGTGCGGCTTACATTACTTTTCTTGTTTTGGCTGTCCGTACGTGGCAGGTGAAGGAAATTTTCTAAACTGTTTGGAGGTTTTTGTGGCTAAAGAGCTGGCTCGTGAACTCATTAACGCAGGGGTCCATTTTGGACACAGTGTGAGCCGATGGAATCCCAAAATGGCCCCCTTTATTTTCGCAAAACGTGGTAATATCCATATTATTGACGTGAAAAAAACCTTAAAGGGGTTGCTCATAGCCAGAAAGCTTCTTGCTGAGGTGGTCTCTTCCGGCAAAGATGTCGTCTTTGTAGGCACGAAGCGTCAGGCTCAAAAAGCCGTCGAGGCTGTTGCGGAAAAGTGCGGGATGCATTATGTCTCCGAAAGGTGGCTCGGCGGGATGCTTACCAACTTTAGAACCATACGCTCTCGACTGCAAAGACTGGAGCAATTGGAAGCTATGCAGGAAGATGGAACACTTGAGAGTGAGAGCAAGAAGCAGGCGTCCAGGCTCAAACGTGAAATGCGAAAGATAAAAAGTAATCTCGATGGCATTCGCAAGATGTCTCGTCTGCCGGGCGCTGTTGTGGCGGTTGACGCCAGAAAGGAATATCTTGCCTTGCGTGAGGCCAGAAAGCTGGGCATTGCAACAGTCGGACTTCTCGATACGGACTCCGACCCCGATACGGTGGATGTGGCGATACCGGCCAATGATGATTCCATCAGAGCAATCGATTTGATACTCAACGAGTTGGCCGATGCGGTGGCGATTGGTAAAACGATGGTTTCAGCTCGGCCGGAACCGAAGCAACGGCCGAGGCGGGTCCGCTCAAGAAGGCCGACCCTCGCCCGTGCCGATAAAGCCGAACCCGAGACCGTTACCGCTACCAAGCAGACTTCAACAAAGACCGTAGAGCCGCCTTCGCAAGAAGCCCAAACACAGCAACAGGAACCGAAACAATCAACCTCGTAGTGCGTCGTGCGTATTGAGTATTGCGTAAAAAACTAACTCCGCACGCAATACGCAATACGATATACGAAATTAGGAGTTTTTAAGATGGCGGAAATTCCAGCTTCGATGGTGGTAAAACTGCGAAAGATGACCGGACAGGGGATGATGGACTGCAAAAAGGCACTCCAGGAAGCGAACGGTAACATCGAGCAGGCTATGGCGATACTGAGAAAAAAGGGGCTTGCAACCTTAGTAAAACGCGCTGAGCGCGAAACTTCAGAGGGGATAATTGTCAGCAAGATAAGCGCCGACGACAAGACCGCTGCGATGGCAACGCTCTGCTGCGAGACCGATTTTGTAGCCAAGAGCGTTGATTTTGTGGCGGCGGCAGATGCGCTGGCCAACTTCGCATTGGCGTGCCCGGCAAATGAGGACGCCGAGAACATTCTCGAAACGTCCGTTGACGGCACTAAATTCAATGACATTCTGACCGAAATAGTCAGCAAGACCGGCGAGAAAATACAGGTGGGTGATTTCGCAAAATATAAGCTCGATGGCCACGGGCTTATAAGCGTGTACATTCACTTCAACAAAAAAGTAGGCACAATGGTCCAGATTGAGACCAGCGACGAAACAACTGCGGCGGCAGATGCGCTAAAGCAGACGGCAGCCGATATAGCAATGCACATTACCGCAACCAAGCCGCTGTCTCTGGATAAGGAGGGGATTAGTCCTGAGACAATCGAGCAGGAGAAAGCCATTTTCGCCGAGCAGGTCAAGAACAAGCCCGCAAACATCATAGACAGGATTGTTCAAGGCAAGATAAAAAAGTTTTTTGTCGAGAATTGTCTTCTCGAGCAGCGATTTGTCAAGGACGACAGCAAATCAGTTGCCCAGGTCCTCGCCGAGGCCGCCAGACAAACCGGCGGCGAGGCCAAAATTAAAAGATTTGTCCGTTTCGAAGTCGGATAAGAAGCGCATCTCGTGAATCGTGAATTGTATCCCGACCGAGATACGAAATACGAGATACGAAGAAAATGGCAAAGAGCAAATATAATCGCGTATTGTTGAAACTTTCCGGCGAGAGTTTTTGCAAACCAGGCGGATTCGGTATTGACGGCGCCGAGCTCAAATCAATTGCCGAAAGGATAACAGAAATCTGCAAGCTCGGCCCACAGGTCGCGATCGTGGTTGGTGGAGGCAATTTCCTTAGAGGAGAGAATTTTTCGCAACTCTGCAAAATACCCAGAAACACGGCCGATTATATGGGAATGTTAGCAACTATCATAAACGCCTGTGCCCTGCAGGAGACGCTTGAGAAATTAGGGCAGCCGACGAGGGTCCTCAGTGCAATCGAGGTGTCGGCGATGTGCGAGCCGTTTATTCGCAGAAGGGCCTTTCGACACCTCGAACAGGGAAGGGTTGCGATATTGGCCGGCGGAACCGGAAATCCTTTCTTCACCACCGATACCTGCGCGGCGTTGCGGGCTTCGGAACTCGACGCAGACCTGCTCATAAAGGCAACAAAGGTTGAGGGTGTCTACAGCGACGACCCCGAAAAAAATCCGGATGCAGAATTGTTTGAGGAATTATCTTACGATGATGTGCTAAAGAAAAACCTTAGGGTAATGGACCATTCGGCTATAAGTCTTTGCCGGGACAACAATATTCCTATCATCGTTTTGAATATTTTCGAAAAGGGAAACATAACAAAGGCCCTTTGCGGCGAGCAGGTCGGCACGATAATTTGCTAAAGGAGGAAGATATAAAATGAAAATAATTCGTGTAGCAGCACTTTGCCTGGCCTTATCCCTGACACTGCCCGGATACACGAAAAATCCTCCGATAGCTGGTCCTCTTCGCGTACACCCTAAAAATCCCCGCTACTTTACAAACGCCAGCGGTAGAGCCGTTTATCTAACCGGCTCACACACCTGGAGTAACTTCAAGGATATGGGGAAAACCGACCCACCCGCTCCTTTTGACTTTAACGGCTATCTGGATTTCCTGCAGCGGTACAATCACAATTTTATCCGGCTGTGGACATGGGAGTTGTCAAAATATTCATACAAAGGCGGGACAATGACCTATGTCCGGCCTTTCCCCTGGAAGAGAACCGGGCCGCGAAAAGCACTCGACGGAAAACCAAAGTTTGATTTAAAAAAGTTCAATCAGAAGTATTTCGACAGATTGCGCTCAAGAGTTATAGCAGCCGCCAAACGCAGAATCTATGTATCAATTATGCTTTTCGAGGGACACGGCCTCCACGCCTCACTTCCGCCCTGGTGCTGGGACGGACATCCGTTCAATGTCAAAAACAACGCCAACGCAATAAATGGAGACCCGGATGGTGACGGCAGAGGAATTGAAACGCATACTTTGAAGAACCACGCTGTAACTGCCCTGCAGAAGGCCTATGTGAAAAAAGTCATCGATACGGTCAACGACCTGGACAATGTGCTCTTTGAGATAACCAACGAAAGCGGTGCCTATTCGACGCAATGGCAATATCATATGATTGACTTTATTCACGAATATGAAAAGACCAGGCCCAAGCAGCACCCTGTAGGTATGACCTTTCAGTTTCATCGGTCAAGAGAGTTTCGCGGCAGCAATGAAAACTTGTTCAAAAGCCCCGCAGATTGGATTTCACCAAATCCCGCTGGCGGCTATCGGGACAATCCCCCGGCAGCCGACGGAAGCAAAGTTATCATCGCCGATACCGACCACCTATGGGGAATCGGCGGCAACCGGGCCTGGGTCTGGAAAAGCTTTTGTCGCGGCTTGAACCCTATCTTTATGGACCCATACAGACAGGTTAAAAAAGACGCTAAGGACAATAAAACTACCTGGACCGAACACCTTGTAGATAGAACACCGCTGGACAAGCGATGGGAGCCAATTCGAAAAAGTATGGGCTACACACTAACTTTTGCAAACCAGATGAACCTGATAGCGATGGCACCCCGCAACGACCTGGCCTCGACAAAATACTGCCTTGCAAATCCGCCGGTCGAATACCTTGTCTATCTGCCCGAAAGCGGCGAAGTAACGGTGGACCTCTCAGCCGCTTCCGGCAAGTTGAATGTGGAGTGGCTAAATCCCCGAAATGGCAAAACCACTACCGCGCGGCCCACTAAGGGCGGCAAGACTCGCCGCTTCAAGGTACCTTTCGAGGACGACGCCGTTCTTTATATCGTCTCAGACAGAAAATCCAGCAAATGAATTCGTAGCTCGTGATGCGCGATGCGTATCGCAAGAAAAAAATATGCAATGCGAAATGAGGCTACAGATGCCCCCTAAAGAAATACTCTCCGAAAACAAATCTAAAATGAAAAAAGCGCTTGAAGCCCTGCAGAACGAATTAAAAACCGTTCGGACCGGAAGAGCTGCTACGGGGCTCGTTGAGAATATAAAGGCCGATTATTACGGGACACCTACGCCCTTGAAACAGATGGCGACCCTCGCAACGCCGCGGGTGGATACGATTGTGATTAAGCCGTTCGACCCCGCTTCGGTCAAAGAAATCGAAAAGGCAATCAAAAACAGCGACCTGAGCATCGCGCCGGTCGTGGACGGCAAACTAATCCGGCTCAACATTCCGCCGCTCAGTGAGGAAAGAAGAAGGCAGCTCG
>JAUWBI010000114.1 GCA_030601745.1 Phycisphaerae bacterium | reverse complement strand
GCCGCTTGCCGATAGGATATTATCGTTCATGAGATACCTCCGTGTACCGAGTAGTTTTTGATACTATCGGCACATGGAGGTTATTTTTTGCACGCTAAGATGGGTTACCCCTCACCACCCAGAAAAATGGGTCATCGCGAGATACTATCAGCGGTACTGCAATAAGTTGGCCCCTCTTTCTACTCCAGCAATTATTGACTATTGAGCAACAAATAAGTTAGTGATATACTACCCCAAGGGCGCGAGAGTGCGTGACAGGAATATACTTAACAAAGGGTTGTATATAGTTATGAGAGATTTTGCAAAACGAATTTTCGATATCGCTATCTCACTGGCGGTGATAATACTTTTGTTTCCGGTTTTTGCCGTTATTATCGTTGCAATAAGAGTTAGCAGCAAAGGGCCGGCGATATTCAAGCAGGAAAGGGCGGGCAAAGATGGTAAGCCATTTATGTTTTATAAATTCCGCACGATGAAGCTCGATGTTGACCCTTTCGGGCCGAGTCCAAAATCCGGCGAAGACCCTCGACTGACAAAAGTGGGTATATTTTTGCGGGAGTATTCACTTGATGAACTGCCACAATTGTTTAATATACTGAAGGGAAATATGAGTATTGTCGGGCCTCGGCCGCTGTATGTTTCGCAGATGAGTGAATGGAACGAGCGGCAAAAAAAGCGGCTGCTTGTGAAGTCGGGACTTACCGGCCTGGCACAAATTTCAGGCCGGGGTGAGCTAACGCGCGAAGAAAAGCTCGAACTTGATGTCGAATATGTGGAAATGGCAAGTTTTTTGGCCGATATAAAGATAATCCTGGCAACTATCGCCCGGGTATTTTGGCGAAAGAGTATATACGAGAAGAAGTATTCGCAAACGGAAGAGACCCGGGGAGAAGATAAAAAGTAAGAGGTAATTGGAGCAAATTAAACAGGAAGGAGAACAGTTATTAAGAGCGAATATGTGACAGAAATAGAGCAGCTGGAGCAGTTAAGTGAGCAGGAACGGGCTGAGCTGAAAGAGGTGACAGATAAGTTTGATTTTCGCGTCAACGACTATTATCTATCGCTTATCGATTGGGACGACCCTAACGACCCCATACGTCATATTGTAATCCCGGACAGGCGGGAGCTTGAGGAGTGGGGCCGGCTCGACCCTTCAGATGAGAAACGAATTACGATTATGCCGGGGCTCGAGCATAAATATCATTCTGTTGTCCTGTTCCTGGTGACCAATAAATGCGAAGGGATATGCCGGTATTGCTTCCGCAAACGGATTTTCATCGAGCCAGATAGGGAATCCATACAGGATTGGGATGCGGCATATCGATACGTGAGTGAGCACGCCGAAGCCACGAACGTGCTGCTGACTGGGGGAGACCCGCTGACACTGGCGACCTCAAAACTTGAAGAGATTTTGCGGCGGCTGAGGGAAATTGACCATGTTCAGATAGTTCGTATTGGCACAAGGATGACGTCATATAACCCGTATCGAATTATTGATGACCCGGCATTGTTAGAGGCGATCGCGAAATACAGCACGGACAAAAAAAAGATATATGTGGTGACTCACTTTGTTCATCCGCGGGAGCTGACGGATGCTGCTGTTGAGGGTGTGAATCTGCTGCAGAAAGCCGGTGCTATCATAACAAATCAAACCCCCCTCATAAAAGGGCTAAATGATAATCCTGAGGTTCTGGCGGAGCTGCTTGGGAAACTGTCCTTTATTGGCGTACCTCCTTACTATATTTTCCAGTGTCGTCCGGCTCTGGGAAACAAGGCTTATACGGTGCCGATTGAACAGGGATACGAGATTGTAGAGCAGGCCAAAGCACGGGTGTCCGGACTGGCAAAGCGGGCTCGATATGCGATGTCACATTCGAGCGGCAAAATAGAAATCGTCGGCAAGACGGAAGAAATGGTCTATTTCAAGTATCATCGTGCGGCTAATGATGAGGATAGTGGGCGTTTTATGGCTTTTAAGAGTAATCCGAACGCATACTGGTTCGATGATTATGATGAAGCGGTAGAGGATTGCCCAATCAATTTTCCGCAAAGACTGTGCGAGCTGAAATAGAGTCGGAGTTTTTGATTTTGGGTTTTTAGTTTTGAGTGATTTGGATAACCCCCGGTATAGCGGGGGTTTATTATTTGGAAAATTCGGATGTGTGGGGCAAAGGTTATCAAGACTGGAGTATTGGTGGTTTTGATGTGTTGCGGCGCGGGATTTGCGCTGGAGCCTGATGAGATTCTGGTAATAGCAAACGGCGACGTCGAGGCATCTGTGCGAATTGCTCAATACTATTGTGCAAAGCGGGCAGTGCCGCTTAACAATATTCTCGCCTTACCCTTAGGGATGGGCCTTAGCGATACGATTACCAGAGACGATTATGAAAAACAGCTTGCTGAGCCGATTCGCCAGAAACTGTCCAGCCCTGAATTTGCCGGTAAAATCAGATGCCTGCTGACGACTTACGGCGTGCCGATAAAGGTAGGAGGACGAGGGCCGTTAAAAAGCCAGGAAGACAAACTGAAACAATTAAGAGAATTGGCTGAGCAGGAAAAAAACAAGATTGAACAGTCAGAGCAGAAAGGTTCGCTCGAGTCGGCTCAGCAGAAGAAAAAAACCAGTCGCAAACCGGCTCAGTTACAATCTCAAATTGACCGTATCGTTGGCAAAGAAACAGGAGCCAGCGTGGATAGTGAATTGTCGATGGTTTTGTTCAGCGACTATGAGCTGCATCGATGGCAGCCGAATATGCTAAAGGATGGAGCGCCGTATTGGGACTTCAAAATGCTTATGGTATGCCGCCTTGACGGGCCGGACAAAAAAATAGTCAAAGCACTTGTCGATAAGGCAATAGCGGCAGAGGAAACAGGGTTAAGGGGTGTTGCTTATATCGATTCGCGGGGTATTGCAGATGACAAAAAACCTTATTCGCCCGGTTATTTTGACCAATCCTTGCGGGATTTGGCGGTCTTTACAAGATTGCGAACAGAAATGGCTGTCAAACAGGAGCGAACAGAAAAACTTTTCACACCCGGTGCCTGTCCCCGGACGGCTATCTATTGCGGCTGGTACAGTTTGAAAAAGTATATCGATGCCTTTGATTTTGTCGATGGTGCGATTGGGTATCATATCTCAAGCTGGGAGGCGGTCGACCTTTGCGACCCGAACAGCAGCCAGTGGTGTCCGGCTATGCTGGCCGACGGGATAACCGCAACGCTGGGGGCGGTGGCTGAGCCCTATCTTCATTCATTTCCGGAGCCGAAAGCATTTTTCTTAGAGTTATTCAACGGCCACTGTCTTGTTGAGGCATACTACCACACAAAGCCGTTTAATTCGTGGCAACTGGTTTTGATAGGCGACCCGCTGTATAGACCTTTCAAAAAACCTTAACCGTCACTGGGGGGCAATTTTCCAGTTGTGCGCTGGCGAAATAAAGCTGCCAGATAGGTTATACCAACGACCGTGGCGATTCCCACGGCAGAAAGGATTGCGTCCTGGACTGCGAAATTTTTGCCGGAAATTACGGAGAAGAATTTTACAGCAAATAGAAAACCTGTCGGCAGAGCTAATGCCACTATCAGCCATTTAGGTTTCGGGGCTTTCAGCGACAGGAAAAGATGCATATTTTGAATCCACAGCATAGTAAAAAATGCGTAGGCAAATAGATAAAACACTGCATTTGTCACTGGCAGCAGGTCAGCCAGGTTCGCCTGCGTCAAATTTGCTGAAACAAAGATAACAATGCCTGTTACTACAAGTAAGGCAGGCCAAAATGTAAGAAACGTAAACAGGATTAAGCCTGCAAGCACACCTGTCAGGTTCGCGAAAAAATCCATAACATCACAGCTACGTCCCACCACAAAGCTCTGAAGCAGTTCGTCAACAGCTCCATACCCGGCTATCACTAAAAGCACCCACCAAACGGCGACTTTACGCCAGTTTACCATCCTGTCAGGGCGGATTGCGAACCACAACAGAAAAACCAAAACCAGATAAGCAAGGAAGTGAAGACTTTTATCGGACACGTGGGCTTCGCGAACCAATTGCGGGACGGGTATATGCGCAAGGATAAAGATGGCGGGCCAATAGAGCAGTAATGAGATTATGGTTAGTTTTTGTCGGCGCGATAAAGTCATTGAAATCGCCTGAATATGTTACAGGGGTCCCCAAACGCCCTTTATTGCGTTTGGAGGGCCCACTTAAACAACGGTTTTACAAAATTGCCAATGTAATGGGGTCCCAATAATATGTCGATATTTACACGGCTCTTCTTTGATTTTACCAGAGATTTGTTTATGATGTAATGGGTAGTTTGCTGAATGGGGCCAAAAATTGGAGAAAAATTATGTTCGATTCAATAATTGAATTTTTCAAAAGTGCGATAACAGAGCAGATAGTAAAGGACCCCGTCTGGGCGACGATAGCTTTTGTGGGGCAGGTGATATTCGGCGGGCGCTTTATCCTCCAATGGATAGTCAGCGAATATAAAAAAAGGTCCCATGTGCCGACGGCTTTTTGGTTTATGTCACTGGCGGGAAGCCTCATTCTGCTGAGCTATTCTGTTCACATAAAAAATCCTGTTCTTATGCTTGGCTTTTCATTGAACACCTTGATATATTTGCGGAACCTTCATTTGATTTATAAGCACGCTAAAAAAGGTGTAGTAACAGTTATCGAGAAAAGCGAGGACTGAGGTAGTAATAGTGAATAGTCGTTAGTGAATAGTGAACAGAAAAAGAAGACTATATGCTAAATGCCAACTATAACGACTGATTGCAATCGACCGTTTCAAAAACTGATTTGGAGGATTGAAAAAATGAAACGCCTGGCAATTCTTACAATAATTTTAGCTGGTTTTGCCATCGTTTGCCTGGGTCAGTATAGGTCTCGGGTTTCGCCGCGCAAGCCGTCACTTAAAATAGTTCAGCTTACCGAGCCGAAGTTAACGGGGCCGGTCAGTTTCGAGGAGGCGCTGGCCAAGCGGCGAAGTGTGCGCCAGTTTACCGGCCAGCCGCTCAAGTTTACCCAGATTGGCCAATTGGCCTGGGCCGGTCAGGGCATAACAGAGCCGCAAAAAGGTTTGCGAACGGCACCATCAGCAGGGGCGGTTTATCCGATAGAGTTATATTTTGCCACGCCGGAGGGGCTGTTTGTTTACCGTCCGGCACAGCACAGCCTGGAAGAAATCCTTAATCAGGATGTGCGCGGCAGACTGGGGGCGGTAGCCAATGCTCCGTGTGACATTATCGTTGCAGGTTCTGTGAGAAAGCTTGCGGTCAAATTCCGCAAAGAGGCCAGAAGATATATGCTGTTGGAAGCGGGACACATCGCGCAGAACATCCAACTGCAGGCTGTTTGTTTGGGGTTGGGCTCTGTAACAATCGGTGGTTTTGATATAAGGGGCGTTCGCAAGGTTTGCAGGCTGCCGAAAGACCTCGAGCCACTTTATATAATCTGCGTTGGTTACCCGGCCGGGCAGGCGCCGACAACAATAGGCGAAGAAGAAAAGGAAGCTCGCCGGACGGACGCTGCAAAGGCAAAAAGAGCGGTGTTGATTACCGCCAGGGAGAATTTTCGCGATGAGGAGCTTTTCGAAACAAGGCGTGTTCTCGATGCGGCCGGGGTGGAGACGGTTATAGCAAGTTCAAGGACAGGGCCTATCAGAGGTATGCTTGGAAACATAGCCGAGGCAAGGATTCTTGTGAACCAATTGAGAGTCGATGATTACGATGCGATAATCTTTATAGGCGGTTTGGGAGCGGCCGAATATTTCGACAACCCGGTTGCATTGAGTATTGCCCGCGAGGCAGCGCATAAGCGAAAAGTTCTCGCTGCAATTTGCATAGCACCGACGGTTTTGGCCAATGCGGGCGTGCTCCGTGGTGTCAGGGCCACGAGTTTTTTGTCCGAGCGAGAAAGGCTCCAACAGGCCGGTGCTATATATACCGGTGTTCCTGTTGAACGGGCTGGGCTTATAATAACCGGCAGCGGGCCGATGGCTGCGGTTCCATTCGGCCAGGCCATTGCAGATGCCCTCGCCGGCAGATAGTAGCTGTATAAAAGACTATTCGGTAGTGCATTCGGCTTAAAATAGATTGACTTTCCTCCGGTGCCGGCAGAAGGGGACCCCATTTTGCAAAAGGATCGCAAAATGGGAACCCAAGCAATTACATTGTATCGTCCTGGGTGCTGTAGCGATTTGTAATCGGCAGTCGTCTGTCTTTTCCAAATGCTTTTGGGGTGATTTTTACTCCCGGCGGGGATAGCCTTCTCTTATATTCATTGCGGTCAACCATGCGAATGACACTATGGACGACGTCCTGCGGCAGGCCGGATTCAACAAGCTGCTGTGCGGATTTGTCTTCTTCAACGTAGCCCTTGAGGATTTTATCAAGTAAATCATAATCGGGGAGGGTGTCGGTATCCTTCTGGCCGGGCCTTAGCTCAGCACTGGGCGGTCTGCTTATTACATCGGCAGGTATAATTTGCCGCCCCGATATTTTGTTTATGTGTTCGGCCAATTTGTAAACCATTGTTTTGGGGACGTCTTTTATCACGGCGAAGCCGCCGGCGGTATCGCCGTAAAGGGTCGCATAGCCAACTGCGGTTTCGCTTTTGTTGCCGGTTGTCAGTACCAGGGAACCAAATTGGTTGCTCAGTGACATCAGGATACCGCCGCGGATTCTGGCCTGTAAATTTTCGTAAGCAATACCTTTGCTGTCCCAGCCGGGGACTGACTGTAATGACAGGTTGAATCGCTCAAGTATTGGCTCAATCGGTATGGTTAAAAATTCGGTGCCCAAATTCTTTGCCAGTTTTTCTGCGTCGCTTATTGTCTCGGGGCTGTTGAATTTTGATGGCATTGTTAGGCAGACGACATTTTCAGCACCCAGAGCGGCGGCGGCAATGGCGGCGGTAACGGAAGAATCGATGCCGCCACTAATGCCAAGCAGGGCTTTCTTGAAGCCGTTTTTCCGTACATAATCCTTTGTTCCGAGCACAAGTGCCTGATAGACTTCATCGAGAGGGTCGGTTGGCTGCGGGGCGGCCGGTTGCATCGGCTTGACTTGTACGGAGGCCATCCCCAAGCTGCGCTTGAGGCTGCCACCCGCAATAATGTCGGCAATTAATAAATCCTCGTCAAATGCCCTGGCTTTGGCAATGACCCTGCCGGTCGAATCGGCGAAGATGCTTCTGCCGTCAAAAACCAATTCATCCTGACCGCCAACAAGATTGCAATATGAAACAGCACAATTAAAATCTTTTGCACACCGGCTGACTATTTCTTGTCTTTTCTCAATCTTGCCCAGATGGAAAGGCGAGGCGGAGATATTTAGAATCATCTGGATTTGGCCGGCGTCCTTTAGGAAATTGCCGAGCCATTCGATATCCCAGATATCGGCGCAAATGGTAATGGCGATATTCAGGCCTCCTACATTGATTACCACCGGCTCGGTGCCGGGCTGGAAATACCTTTGCTCATCGAATACGCCGAAATTGGGCTCGTCGCGATGCGCCGCAGCGGACAGTCGGCTCTTTCGATAAGTTTTGCTTATCCGGCCGGCTTGCAATACAGCAGCGGAATTGTAACTATTGCCCTGATAGCTTTCGGCAAAGCCGGCTATTATGGTTTTGTCCGGGCAATCGGCGGCGAGTTTATCGAGGGTTCGACGGCTGTCCTCTAAAAAGTGATTCTTGTGCAACAAGTCTTCCGGCGGATAGCCGCAAACAGCCAGCTCCGGAAAGACTAACAAATCTACGTCGGACCGAAGTGCCTGGGCGTAGATATTGCGCATCTTTTCAGCATTGCCTGCCAAATCGCCTACCACAGCGTTAAATTGTCCCAACGCTATCCGCACCGAATACAGCCTCCAATCTAAATATCGTATTGCGTATATCTCTTTGCGCAATACGCATCACGCACAACGAATAAACCGGAGAGGGCGGGATTGGAAAAACCGCCCCTTTTTGCTACATCTTATAAAAAACAAGAGCATAGAATACAAGTTTTTTTCTGCAACGAATTGTGTACTGCGATAGGTTACTATTCGTATGTGATTTTTATCCGGTCGTTTGCCATTTGCCATCGTTATTTTTTCATAATTCATAGATAGTGCGTTTTATTATTTGACCCGTGAAAGCCATACGGTTATGCTGAATAAGAATAGTACGGCGGAACCCGGTAGATGGCTAAACAATCCAAATTTTGATAGGAGGTAAAAATGAGAAAGGCAAAGCAAATATCAGTAAGTTTGGAAAACAGGCCCGGCCGGTTGGCGCATCTTTGTAGATGCCTGGCAGACGGAAACATTAATATAATTGCTATCTCAGTTGCCGAAACAACCGAGCAGGGCGTGGTCAGAATGATTGTTGATAAGCCGGCGAGCGCTTTGAAGATGCTTGATGAATGCTGCCCGATGACGTATGCCGAGACGGATGTGCTATTGGTAGACCTGCCGAACAGGGTCGGCGCACTGGCCAAGCTGGCGGATAAGCTGGCTGCAAAAAGGGTCAATGTGAACTTTGTATACGGTAGCGCAGGGCCTGGTGGGAAAAAATCTTACATAGTGGTTGGGACGCCGAACATTGAGGCGGCTGCAAGGGCACTGGGGACCACACTCCGAAGCAGGAAATAACAGCGGGCCGGCCCCTACGTTCAAAGTTTTGACCAATCTGTATGGTTTACTATGGCCACGTGCAAAAAGTGCGGCAAGAGTTCCCAGGAAATAGCGAAGGTATTGTCGTTTTGTGCTGAATGTGTTCGCAAAGCTGACAGTGACTGCCTGGTAAAACTTGGGGAAATTCACGGGCGAAGCCGCGAGAGGTTTGGCCTTGCCGCTTTGCCCCCGTCCGCTCCTGATGGTGCCCAATGTAAGCTCTGCCAAAACAAGTGCAAAATCCCGGCCGGTGGGCGGGGTTATTGCGGTGTGCGGCGAAATGAAAACGGGCGCTTGACGGGCGGTACGCCCGATGCGGCTGCGGTCTCGTGGTATTATGACCCGCTGCCAACCAACTGCGTAGCTGACTGGGTATGTGCAGGGGGCAGTGGCGCTGGATACCCCCAATGGGCGTATCGGCCTGGGCCGGAACAGGGCTATATGAACCTGGCGGTATTCTATCAGGCCTGTACATTTGACTGCCTGTTCTGTCAGAACTGGCATTATCGAGAGCGCTCGACGACGAGCGAAACGCATTCCGCTGCGGAACTTGCAGAAAGCATAACTGCAAGTACTTCCTGCATCTGCTTCTTCGGCGGTGACCCAACGTGTCAGCTGCCTCATGCGCTGGCGGCTTCAAGATTGGCACGGAGACAGAACCGGCAGAGGATATTGCGTATCTGTTGGGAAACGAACGGCTCTATGAGCCCGGAGCTGCTGGATGAGATAATGAATTTGTCTCTGGAAAGCGGCGGCTGTGTAAAGTTTGATTTGAAAGCTGTGGATAGAAATATCCATTATGCACTTTGTGGCGTTGACAATAGTCGCACGTTGGAAAACTTTACTGTCGCAGCTCGAAGGATTCCCGAAAGGCCGGAACCGCCGCCGCTCGTTGCCAGCACGCTGCTCGTGCCAGGTTACATTGATGCCCGGGAGGTCAAGGCGATAGCGTCGTTCATTGCCGAGCTGGACGCGAACATACCATACGCCCTCCTTGGATTTCACGGCGATTTTCTTATGACAGATTTGCCGGCGACATCCTGGAAGCAGGCGGAGAATTGTCTTGAAGCTGCCAAGGCCGCAGGCCTTAAACGCGTGCGATTAGGCAATGTTCACATACTTCGTTGAGTCTCCTAAAAACCAAAATCAGCAGAAACTTCATAGTAATGCTCGCCCTATGCCCTATATAGCGACGAATCCCGCCTATCTTATGGGCTGGACGAATATGAGAAAACCTGATATAATGCCCGAAGATGAATCCCGCCCATCTTATGGGCTGGATGAATACAAAGAAGACTATGCCGAAAGCTGTGGGGCAAGCCCCGTTTGAAATTGGGTTTGATTGGGTTTGTTTTGTTCGAGCCTGAAGGCGGTTTCATTTTCATATTCCTTTATAACATATAAGTTTACGTTCATTTTGGCCTTTCGGAAATTGGCTTTGAATTGGGTTTGTTTTTTTGGACTGC